>JAPPDQ010000283.1 GCA_028875495.1 Chloroflexota bacterium | reverse complement strand
TCCGGCGAAGGGGGCGCAATAGGGTCGCTCTGGAGCCCGCACAAGCTGTACGTCAACAACTGCGACGGTACCTTCACCGACGCGTCCGATGGGTCGGGGATCGTCGTGCCGGAGGGCGTATGGAGCGCGGCGTTCGGGGACATCAACGGCGATGGGCTGCTGGACCTGTTCGTGGGCGGGGTGTCCGGCCTGTTCGGAGGAGTGTTCCGACCCGGGCGGAATGAGATCTACCTGAACAATGGCGACGCCACCTTCGAGAGGGCATCAGTTTCGGCCGGTCTGACGACACAGTCCAATACCTGCGGCGTAGCCATCAGCGACTACAACAGCGACGGGCTGCTGGACCTGTTCACCGCCAACTGCGGTGTGGGAGAGTCGCCGGAACTCTGGAGAAACAACGGCGATGTGACCTTCACCGAGGTCGCCGGTGAGGCCGAAATCGGACGGAAGAGCGGGGAATCGGGGAGCGTCAACGACCACGCCACAACGAGGATGCTCTTCGCCGACTTCGACAACGACCTCGATCTGGACATCCTCGCCCTCAGCTATGGCGACGTCGCACCCGGGCAAGACCTCGATTGGATTCTGCACCAGCTCTGGGAGAACAACGGGGACGGGACATACAGGGACATCGCGGGCAAGGCAGGGATAACAGGCCTCGGATTCGGATGGGGGGCGAGTTTCGAAGACTTCAACAACGATGGGTACCCGGACTTCTACTATGTGGGGGGAATTCCGGTTGAACCCTACGATTTTCTTGGGGAGAATCCCGGAACGCTCTTCTTGAACCGGCAGGACGGCAGATTCGCGAAGGAAGAAGATCATGGACTGGGCGGTCTCTTCGCATCAGGGATCGCGACGGCGGACTACGACCAGGACGGTTACCTCGACATGGTGGTGGTATCGGCCAAGTCGAAGGGCGTCGGGGGGACGCCGGTCCTCATGCGAAACCGTGGCGGGGACAATAGCTGGATTACGGTCCAGCTTGTAGGGACGGAGAGCAACCGCGACGGCGTGGGGGCGCGTGTCACCGTCACCGCAGGCAATCTGTCGTTTCTCACGGAGACTCGCTCAGGGTTCGCGTTCCTCTCCACGCAAAGCCCATGGCCGACGTTCGGCCTCGGCGGGCATGACGGCCCGGTGGATATCAAGGTGGAATGGCCGTCGGGACTGACGGAGGTATTCGGGAGTCAGCCGATCAGGGAGATGGTGACGCTGACGGAGGGGACGGGGGCATCGCAGTAGGCCACCTTCAACTCATCTCGCCCGTAATCGTCTTCTCATACACCGCGAGGCGCTCGGCCAGGAGCTTGTGCTCGGGCTTGTCGAGGACGGGGTCGGTCTGGAGTATCTTCTGGCCTTCGGCGCGGGCAAGGGTGGCGATGTCCTGGTCGGTGATCTTGGCGATCTTGAAGACGGGGACGCCGCTCTGGCGGGTGCCGAGGTAGTCGCCGGGGCCTCGGAGGTCGAGGTCCATCTCGGCGAGCTTGAAGCCGTCGCGGAATTTTTCGACGAGCTTGAGGCGCTCTCTCGCGTTGCCGCCGGGCTCGTCGGCGAGCAGGATGCAGAAGCTCTCGTGCTTGCCGCGCCCCACCCTGCCCCGGAACTGGTGGAGCTGGGCGAGGCCGAAGCGGTCGGCGCCGTCGATGAGCATCACGGTGGCGTTGGGTATGTCGATGCCGACCTCGACGACGGGGGTTGAGACGAGAATGTCGATCTCCCTGCGCTGGAAGGAGTCCATGATCGTCTCCTTCTCGCTCAGGGGCATTCGCCCATGCAGGAGACCGAGCCGGAGGTCAGGGAAGACCTCTCGCGACAGGCGCTCGAACTCGTTGACGGCACCCTTGACGAACTTGGTCCTCTGCGTGTCCTCGCCGGGTGTCGGGCGATAGGGAGCGCCGCTTTCGAACATGATCCTGGCGACGGGGACCTCCGACTCCTCGATGAAGGGGAGGACGATGAAAGCCTGCCTGCCTTCCTCGACCTGCGACCTGACGAAGTTGTAGACGATGTGGCGTCGCTCGGGAAGCTCGTAGCGGGTGACGATGGGCGGGCGTCCCGGCGGCATCTCGTCGATGACCGAGCGATCCAGCTCACCGTAGAGGGTGAGGGCGAGGGAGCGCGGTATGGGCGTGGCGGACATGACGAGCAGGTGGGGTCGCGTGCCCTTCTCGCGAAGGGCTGCTCGCTGCATGACGCCGAAGCGGTGCTGTTCGTCGACGACGGCGAGGGCGAGCTTCGGGATATCGACACTCTCCTGGATGACCGCATGTGTGCCGATGACTATATCGACCTGCTCCGCCGCGAGCATGAGGCGCATGTCGTCCTTGACGCGCTTGGGGAGGCTTCCCAGCAGGAGGCCGACCGTGACCGTGCGTTCACCTACGGAGACGGTCACGATGTGCTGGCCCTGTTCGGCAGGTACTGAGCGCCGGAGGAGCCTCGTGATGGTCAGGAAGTGCTGCTCGGCGAGGATTTCGGTCGGAGCGAGGAGGGCTGCCTGGTAGCCATTCAGGGCGGCAGCCAGCATCGCAAGGGCGGCGACGACGGTCTTGCCGCTGCCCACGTCGCCTTCGAGCAGCCTGCTCATGGGGGTCGCGAGGCGCAGGTCTGAGAGTATCTCGTCGGAGGCCCGGTTCTGGGCTTCGGTCAGGGAGAACGGGAGCGAGTCGACGAACGAGGTCAACTCGGCGAGGTCGGTGCTGAGCGGGACGCCGGTATCCTCCTCCTGCCAGAGGAGCTTTCGGCGCAGGATGGCCATCTGGAGCAGGAACATCTCGTCGAAGGCCAGCCGGCTGCGAGCGGCCTCCTTGGATTCGGCTGAGTCGGGGTAGTGCATCTGGGAGACGGCTGACTGCAGGCCAAGCAGTCCGGTGCGGTGGATGACGTCTTCGGGCAGGTGGTCGTCGATCTGCGAGAGGGTGGCGTCGAGGGCGCGCTTGACTATTCCTCTGAGCGTTCGCTGGTAGAGGCCGTCGACGAGGGGATAGATGGGCACAAGGCGGCCCGTATGCATGAGGTCGTCCTGCCCGCGCATGATCTCGTACTCGGGGTTCTCGAAGAGCAGATGCTGCCTGAAGGCACTCACCTTCCCGCTGACGAATACTTTCGTGCCGGGACGCAGGGTGTTGACCAGATAGCCCTGGTTGAACCAGGTGGCGCGGACGCCGCCGGTCGAATCGGTGAGGACGGCATGGGCGGACGAGCGCCTTGAGCCGATGGTGCTTTGGGATATCTCGGTGACCTCAGCAAGGATGGTCTGCTCCATGCCGAACTGGAGCTCGGCGATCTGGCGGATGTCGGCGAAGTCGTTGTGGCGGATGGGGAAGTGGTGGAGGAGGTCGCGGACGGTCAAAAGGTCGAGGCGTCGGAGCTTCGGCAGGTTGGACTGCATGACGCCCCTGACGCGCGAGATGTCGTCATCGAGGGTGATCGGCGACGGGGCGGGTCGGCGTCGGGCTGAAGAGGGGCGTTTTGGCCGCGCCTTCCGGTCGGTGGCCGGCAGTCTTGAGAGGACGTGGTCGGCCCACTGACCTCGCTGTTCAGGGGAGAGCGTCGCGTATTTGGGCGGGTTGCCGATGATGGGGGTCAGGCGGGACTTCCACTGGTCGAGAAAGCGGTCGAGACCGCCCATGACCGCCTTGTTCTCGAAACCCTGTTCGCGTTCGAGGGTGAGGATGCTGCGGAGGGCGTCGGTTCCCTGGGCGTCGGCGTCGTTCATGGCTGTCTCCCAGAGTATCGAACGCGGAGGGAGGTTGCCAAGCGGAGTGGCGGGCCAAGTAGTAGACAGGGGCCTAGCCGGGGGGTGCTAGGGACAGGTCACGAGGCGACTCTGCCGAGGGGCTGCAATTCTCCATGGCAATGTGACTTCCACGAGTTGATGGGACATTGCGGGACATTTTGTAACTGTCTTGGGCGCGTCCGTTTGCACAACCGTTTGCGATCGCAAGGAAATGATAGTGCATATGTTCTCATTAGTCAAGTTGGAGAACGGGGAGGAGGTAAGAGGACTCGGAGGGAGGAAAAGATGGATTCCCGCCTCGTATCGGGGTACGGGGTGACGTTCCTGCGCGGGAATGACGATGGGGGTGATGGGCATTGGGGGTGGTAGACTGGCTGGTGAGGATGTTGACGGGGCGGTCGCTGAATGGGAGTGTGCATTGAAGTTCATTGCGGTTGTGTTGGCGTCGGGGATATTCGTGTTGGGTGTCGTGGGATGCGGGGGCGGCGAGCCGCAGGTTGAGGAGCGCGCTGAGACACGGTCAGTGCCAACATCCGTCCCCACGGTTGCCGCGACGCCCGTTCCGACGGCTACGGTGGCGGCAACTACGGTGCCAGCGGGACCGCAGCTTTCCATCGCGGTCGCTCCCGAGACGGAGAACATTCCCGACTACGATCGTGGCGAATGGAGGCACTGGGTGGACGAGGATGGCGATTGCCAGGATGCGCGGCAGGAGGCGCTGATAGCAGAGTCGGAGACTCCGGTGGCGTACACGAATGAAGACAGGTGCAGGGTTGCGTCGGGGTCTTGGGAGGGGCCGTACACGGGGGAGAGGTTCACCGACCCTGGTGATCTCGACATCGACCACATGGTGCCTCTGGCGAACGCTCACCGTTCGGGCGGCTGGGCGTGGAATGAGGACAGGAAGCGCGAGTATGCGAACGATCTGTCGTACGAGGGGCACCTGATAGCTGTGCAGGCGTCGGCGAACCGCTCGAAGGGGAGCAAAGGCCCGGAGGACTGGAAGCCGCCGGAGCGCGGGTACTGGTGCCGGTATGCGGTCGACTGGATTTCCATCAAGAATGCATGGGAGCTGACAGCCACGGGAGCGGAGGCCGATGCCCTCTCTGAGATGCTGGATACCTGTGAGCCGTCCCGGTCGCTTTCGGTCGTGCGGGTTGAGTCGTCTCAGCCGGAGGCAACACCGTCGCCCACGGCAACCCCGGCCACGGGCAAGACGTACGATTCGTGTGATGAGGCGGCGGATGCGGGAGAGGCGAGGGTGCGCGGAAGCCAGGGGAGTGGGCGTGGGTTCCCAGCGGCGATGGTGCCGAGCGCGCGGGATGGTGATGGGGACGGGGTGGTGTGCGAGCGGTGAGGGGGGATTCACCCTCACCCTAGCCCTCTCCCACGACGGGAGAGGGGATAAGAGGATTCACCGCAGAGATCGCAGAGGACACAGAGGGAAGAAAGAAGGGGATGGTTTGGGTCGTTCGTGTGTGGTGAGTCGTCGGATTAGGGGTCGGGGCGTTCCATGACGATTTGGCGGAGGCGCCATTCCACAGGGGGATCGTCCGTGTGACCTTGGGCGATGGTTTGGAGGTCGTGATCCAGGGCGTCGAGAGTCGCGGGGGCGTAGATTTGCCGTACAAAGTCGTTGTGTCGCCAGACCCCGAGGTTCATGTGGAACATGGCGGCTGCGCGGTCGGCGGGTACTTGCAGGGATCGTATGTTGCTGGAACGGCGGTGCAGCTTGCCGGATGCGGTTAGCGCGTCTAGTCGAGGCCCGATGTAGAGCTGGTTGCTTTGCTGTGCAAGCATGGCCTGCTGAAGGTCGAGGTAGGTGACGAGGGCGGGGACTTTCGTGTGAATGCTTTCGACCTCCTCGAGGAGCAGGAGGCCTCCAGGGCGTAGCTGCTCAGTCCATAGCATTATGGCCGTCTCAGGGTTTCTTAGGTGAGTGAGCACGAGGCGGCTGAAGATGAGGTCGAGCGGGGCCTGCGGGAATGGGGCTGTCGTGATGTCGTGGAGGTGGAAGGACACCCTGTCGGAGTCGTTCGTGCGAATATCAGCAAGGAAGTTCTCGGAGTTGTCGAGGCCGACGGTGCGTTCGGGATTCAGGGTGTCGGCCAGGAGGTGCGTGGTGTAGCCGGGTCCGCATCCGAGGTCGGCGGCGAGTTGTGGGCGCGTTGTGACGGACTCGCGCATGAAGGCGGCGGATGTGCCGGCGAAGGTCTCGGCGACGAGTGCGAGTCTCCGGGCGGCGAGGTCGGAGTCACCGAAGGTGTAGGTGGATGGTGGAGGCATTCTTTACGTGTCGTTGGTTGTTGTGAGGAGTCGGGGGATACGATAGCAGAATTGGAGCCTTCACCCTCACCCTAGCCCCCGTATCGGGGTACGGGGCAGGCTCTCTCCCACGACGGGAGAGGGGATAAGAGGGCTGGATTCCTGCCTTCGCAGGAATGACGGGTGGGACGAGTTGGGGTAAAGGGGGTGGGTGAAGTGCCCTTCGACGGGCTCAGGGCGAACGGGATGGCGTTGGATGCGGCCTACCAGTCGTGGGTGGCTTTTGTGCCGTGGACGGGGCGATGGAGGACGGGGTGGAGTGGGGTCTGGCCCATGAGGTAGCGGTCGATGCATGCGGCGGCGTCGCGGCCTTCGGCGATGGCCCAGACGACGAGGGACTGTCCGCGTGCCATGTCGCCTGCGGAGAAGACCGAAGGGACGCTGGTACGCATCTCGTTGTCGACAAGGACGTTGCCGCGCGCGTCGTAGTCCACGCCAAGCTGGTCGAGCATTCCGTCGTGCTCGGGGTGGACGAATCCCATGGCGAGCAGGACGAGGTCGGCCTCAAGCTCGAAATCGGTGTCGGGAATGGGCTGGGGCGGCCACGCGCCGGGCTCGACGCGGACGCCGTGCAGCCGCTCGACTTTTCCGTTGGAGCCGGTGAAGCTCGACGTGGAGATGTTGTAGTCGCGGATGCCGCCTTCCTCGTGGGCGGATGAGGTCCTAAGGATGAGGGGCCACTCGGGCCAGGGGTTGTTGTTGGCGCGGTCCTTGGGCGGCTCGGGCATGAGCTCGAACTGGTAGACGACCTCCGCGCCCTGCCTGTGGGCGGTGCCGAGGCAGTCGGCTCCAGTGTCGCCTCCGCCGAGGATGACGACGCGCTTGCCCTCGGCCTCGATAGGCCCGCTTCCCCGGGCAGCACCGC
>JAPPDQ010000357.1 GCA_028875495.1 Chloroflexota bacterium | reverse complement strand
GGAGAGGGAAAGAGCCTGCCCCGTACTCGATACGGGGGCGAGGGTGAACGCCTTGTCCCCTCTCCCGTCGTGGGAGAGGGCTAGGGTGAGGGTTTCCCACGCCGGGAACAGTCCTGAAAAACTGAGGTGAACTTCCAATGCTAAAGATAGAAGCAATCGTCCGACCGGAGCGCATCCACGCCATAACCGACGCCCTGGAAGAGGCCGGGTGCGGCGGCTTCCACTACCTGAACGTAACCGGACAGGGGAAGCAGAGGGGTGTCGAGGTCTTCACCGGCAGGGGAGCACAGATGGTCCGCGCCGCCGGTTCCAAGACCCTCGTCGTCACCGTCATCCCCGACGACCTCAAAGACGCCGCCGTCAACGCCATCATCGAAGCCGCCAGAAGCCCCGGCGACGGCCGCATCGGCGACGGTAAGATCATCGTCTCCCGCGTCGAAGACGTCATCCGCGTCCGCACCGGAGAACACGGCGAGGCCGCCCTCTAGCCAACCACGCCCTCAACTCAAACCCACCACCGCCTCCGCCCAACCAACCCCAGGGGCGACCTTAACCCCCTCTCCCGTCCTGGGAGAGGGCTGGGGTGAGGGTAAAAGGCCGGGCTATCTCAGTCCCTTCCCACAACGTGGCGGTTGCTGTTTCCGCAACTCGCCGCCTTAGGGGAAATGTCACAGAGAGTAGCCGACCGTCACTTGGATCCGTTCTTAAGTCGAGAACCAGTGACAAATATCGAAACCGCCGAAGCCAGCCCTCCAACTATGATTGTTGCGCCTGGCCCAGGGTGCCCCTCTCAAATAGTCAAGACCGCTACTGCTATTAGGAGTAAGGCGACCACGAACCCGGCAATCATCCCGGCGATACTTCGGAAGGTATCACGGTCCGAGGCTTTAGATTCAAGCTTGCGACGGTGCGTAGACTCAGCTTCAAAGTTATCGAAGATTAGCTTTGCTGAACCCGGAACGATTCGCTCGTATCCTTCAAGCACCTCTGGTGGCGGGACTGGGCCACTCGAAACCTTGGCAATTGCAGCCGTGATTCCAAGTTGCTCGTCGCCTTCAGGCCTTCTCTCCATCTCCCGTCTCCAAGTCGACGAGCACCTCAATTCCGTGCGTCGCCTCGAACTTGAGCATCGTAACCCTCAGGTCCTTGACGACAAGTGACCAATCTCTGGCCATGGCATCAGCCACCGCCTCAGGCGAAGAGTCTCGGCATTCCCGCACGGGCATGTGTCCAAACACATCGAACGCCCGGGCCATTCCTTCGATGAACGAAGGTCTGTACCGGTCCAAGATGTCGCTGTGTGCCCGGGCTTTGGTGGTCATGACGGCCCCGTGAGCTTAATTAGTCGCTCTTATATACATCGTAGCACCAAGAAAGTGCAAGGCGCACCAACCCGCGGCAACTAGGGAATTCGCTTCGATGGCTCGCGGAGTGAGATCTCGCGTTCCCGCCAATCCCCCATTTGACGAACAAGAACATATAACCTATTATAGTCCTACGTCACCCGCGACGGAGATGTCGCAGGCACTACAAAATGTCAGAGCATGTCAGGAAATATCAGGCTAAACGTGATCCCCTTAACAACTTCCACGACGCCACAAGCCCTTTTCTGCAACTCACGACCCATAGCGGAAATGTCCCAAAATGTCCCCAAATGCCACAAAAACAGGAATTTCACCTACCTCCACTCTGCGTCCTCCGCGCTCTCTGCGGTGAGTCCTCTTTTATCCCCTCTCCCGTCGTGGGAGAGGGCTAGGGTGAGGGTGATACCCCCGCCACGGAAGAGTCACAGCGCGCGCGTCCCACATAGGGAAATGCAACAAAATGCAACACCATGCAACAAAATTAGAATTTTCACCACCCCTCTGCGGTGAGTCCTCTTATCCCCTCTCCCGTCGTGGGAGAGGGCTAGGGTGAGGGTGTCCCCCCGCGCCCTCTGCGGTGAACCCCCCGGCCCTTCCTCCTCAGAATCTCCTCGAGCCCCTCGCGCACCGGCGGCGGCTTCAGCGCGTCCGCCTGCGCCTCCAGCTCATTGGCCTGCATCTCCTGCCACGACACCCCCACGTCCCGGATCATCAGCTCCTTGATCCCCTTCACGATCCGCGTGTCGTTCGCCGCGATGGCCCGCGCGATCTCCATCGCCTTCGGCATCAGCAGGTCCGGCGCGACCAGGTGGTTCAGCAGCCCGATCTCCACCGCCTCGCGCGCCTTCACGACCCGCCCCGTGAACAGCAACTCTTTCGCCTTCGGCCACCCGACCTGCATTGGCAGGTTCCACGTCGAGTTCACCCGCCCATACGCCGCCGCAAGGAACCGGAAGCTCGCGTTGTCCGACCCGACCCTGATGTCCATGCTCGCCGCGATCACCGCGCCCCCGCCGTACGCCAGCCCGTTGATAGCCCCGATGGTCGGCTTCGCGCACGTCGCCAGGTGCCACATGTGCCGCGCCCGGTCCGGGTCGCCGTCCTGCGAGCCCGTCTCCTCCGCGATCCGCGCCATCTCGTGAATGTCCGCCCCCGCCGAGAACGCCCGCTCCCCAGCCCCCGTCACGACGATCGCCCCTATGTCGTCGTCCCCCTCCAACTCGCTGACCGCCGCGTCGATCTCCCGGTACATCGCCCGGTTCAGAGCGTTCAACACCCTCGGCCGGTTCATCGTAATGACCCCGACACCCCCATCCCTCTCCAGCACAATAAACTCATACGACACGATACCTTCTCCTCCGTTGCGCTATGCTGTGTCGGTCTTGTCCGTCATTGATACGAAAATGGTCTCCAGCATACTCGTTCCCCCTCTCCCGTCGTGGGAGAGGGCTAGGGTGAGGGTGAATCCCACATTACTGCAACGTGTGCCTCACTCTCCACTTTCTCCCCCTCCGCGCTCTCTGCGATCTCTGTGGTGAACTAACCCTACCGGCCTTTACTTTCTATGCACTACTTTCTACTTTCTTCCCCTCCACACCTCATACGGATTCTCTCTGTTCTCCAGCGGAAAACACACCCGCTCCCCCAGCCGGTGCGACTCGTGCACCGCCATGATCATCTCCAGCGCCGCTCGCCCGTCCCGCCCGCTTGAGCTCAACACCACATCCCGGTCCTCCTCCACCGCCTGAATCAGCTCCCTCACGATGATCTTGTTGCTCAGCGTTGTCGAGGACACTCCGCGCTCCCGCTGCTCCCGCTCCCACTCCTCGATGACCACCGGCCTCCACTCGTCTTCGGACCCAGGAATCCAACGACTGTGAGGATAGACGAACATGTTCCCCGACGGCGAGTTCCGCACCGATAGAATCCCCTCCGACCCGGACGCCTCGAATCCGAACAGGCTGCTGCTCCCGCTCGGCGGCAGGACGACCGGCTGCGACTCGAACGTCGCCGTCACCCCGTTCTCGAATGCATACGTCGCATGTACGCCATTCCCAGCGATCAGCCCGATCTCCTCGGGCCCCTCCCGAACATCCTCGACCGTCACGTCCCGCCCGTCCTGCGTCACGCGCCCGCTCGCCCACACGACATCCGAGCCCGCCACGTACCTCATGCTGTCCATCATGTGCGTCCCCAGCACCATCAGGTCCTCCGCGCCAGAACGGTGGTCGCACTTCCCCATGGCCCGGAGCGACTGCAGCTCACCGATGGCCCCCTCCTCCACCATCGCCTTCGCCCGCTGCTCATACGGATTCGCTCTCCTGTGCGCCACTACAACCCGTGTCCCCGACCGCTCGCACGCCTCCAGCATCGCGTCCGCCTCCGCCAGCGTCGCCGCAAACGGCTTC
The DNA here is from genome assembly GCA_028875495.1 of Chloroflexota bacterium. Taxonomy (GTDB): domain Bacteria; phylum Chloroflexota; class Dehalococcoidia; order Lucifugimonadales; family VXLM01; genus VXLM01. Next base: position 3,165 of record JAPPDQ010000357.1, on the reverse strand, counting down.
TCACAGAAGATGCCCCTGACCCCGGCTTCCGTTGCCGCGATCACCATCTCCGTCCGAGCGCCCACCCATCGCGGGCACACCGCCACGAAGTCGAGCCGCTCCCACTCCAGCATCTCTCGGTAGTCACTGTACAGCGACCCCGCTCCCGTCCGTTCTCCCGCGTCACGCAACCCGTCCGCATCGTCGTCCGCAACCGCCACGAACTCTACTCCCGGAACGCCAACGAACGCCGTGTCCAGCCCGTGACCCCAGTTGCCACGTCCAGTCCTACCAATCGCCCCCGCCCGATACCGCGCCATAGCTTCCTCCTAACGCCCTTTTCATCGCTCCAACTTCACTCTCTCGCCAAGGTCTTACCCCCTCTCCCGTTGTGGGAGAGGGTTGGGGTGAGGGTGAAAGTCCCGAGAACGCAGCGTACCCTGTCCCCTGTCGTTCCGAGCGCAGCGAGGAATCAAAAATCCTCGCCAACCGCGAGCCGTTCCTACGCAATTCTTTCTACTTTCTTCCTCCGTGCCCTCTGCGGTGAGACCCTCCCCATTCTACGATGATAAGATACCGCCGACACGCCACCACACGGAGGATTCCATGCACCTCATCATTGTCGGCTGCGAGTATTCCGGCTCCACGACCCTGTCCCAGGCCTTCGGAGAGTGGGGTGAGGCGAACATGGAGGGCGGCAGGTGGGGCCCCAACGAGTACCACGACCACTGGAAGCTGCCTCACTTCAGCAACTTCACACCGCCCGCGCCGGAGGACGTCGCCTCGGTCGTCGCGGGCTACCCCGACGCCAAGGACGGCGACTACACCCGCACCGGCCTCAGCCACGAGGAGCAGGCCCAGGTAATGGCCCTCTCTCCCAAGCTCAAGGAGATGGTCCAGCGCTACCACCTCCAGTACCACCTGCACCCGTCCTTCTACAAGCAGGACGACCACATCATGGTGGGAGCGCACTTCGACGAGGGCATCCTCGGCCCCATCTACTTCGACTATGGCGGAGACGGCCAGTACGCCGACCGCCGGGCCTCCAATCGCCAATACGAAAGGCAAATTCTCGAGCTCGGCCCCGACACCATCCTCGTGCTTGTCACCGCCTCACCCGACGCAATTCGCCAGCGCATGAAGGACAACCCCCACCTGAACGGCGCACTGCAGGACGCCGATGTTGAGCGCGTCCTCGAACGTTACGAGCAGGAGTTCGCCGACTCCCTCATAAAGCACAAGACCCGCCTCGACACGAGCTCCGCCACCATCCAGGAGTCCACCGGCGAGATCATCGAGAAGATCACAGCCCTCATGACCGACAAGGACAGGCAGCGAATCAAGGGAGGCGCCGCATGAAACCCCGAAAGCTCGGACGCTCCGACGTTACCGTCACCCCCCTCGGACTCGGCACCGGCAACTGGGGCCGCGAGATCGACGAAGACGCCTCCTGGCGCGTCATGGACTACGCCGTCGAGCACGGCATCACCTTCTTCGACTCCGGCGAGGTCTATGGCGGAGGCCAGTCGCACGCCGGACGCAAGAGGATGTACGGCACCGACGACGTTCGCGAGACGACCACCGAAATGAGCTCGTCCGAGAGGATCATCGGAAGCTGGATGCGTGCTCGTGGATGCCGCGACGAGATCACCCTCTGCACCAAGGTCGGAACCGGCAACGACCCTGAGAACATCGGGGTGGCCCTCGCCGGCAGCCTCGATAGGCTCGGCGTAGACAACGTCGACATGTACAAGCTCCACAATCCCGACGACACCCCCATCGCCGAGACCCTCGCCGCTATGACGGAAGAGGTCGCCGCAGGCCGTACGCGCGCCATCGGGTGCAGCAACTTCTCAGCCGAGCAGCTCAGCGAGGCCCTCGATGCGAGCGCCGCGAACGGCCTGAGCCGCTTCGACGTCATCCAGCCCCCCTATAGCCTCGCCCTCCCCGATGCAGACGAGGACATCTTCCCCATCTGCGAGCGCGAACAAATCGCCGTGACCTCCTACAGCCCCCTCGGCGCGGGCTTCCTCACCGGCAAGTACACCCCCGACCGCTCCCAGTTCCCGAAGGGCTCCCGCTACCACATCGTGCCCGCCCACGCCGACATCTACTTCTCCGACCGGAACTTCCAGGTCATCGGCCTTCTCCGCGAGCAGGCCGAGCGCTCCGGCACCTCCATGGTCCGGCTCGCCCTCGCCTGGGCCATGCGACACCCCACCGTCACGTCCATCCTCGTCGGCGCGCGCAACTCCGAGCAGGTCGACAACGCTCTCGCCGCCCTCGACATCGCCCTCGACGACGACCTCTGGACGACGATGCGGAACTGGCCTGCTTGAACGCCCTAAACCCCCTATGCTAACCTAGCTACAGGTCGGGGTGTGGCGCAGTTTGGTAGCGCACCTGCATGGGGTGCAGGGGGTCGCTGGTTCGAGTCCAGTCACCCCGACCACCAACCCGATGCCCCTCTTGGCGACGTTCCTACAAAATATGTCGTTTGAGGTGCGCTGGTGAATACTTGGGGAGTAACGGTATATGGGAACCCCTGTAGAGAATGCAGGTTTGATTGGTCGATATCCGTAGAGGCCGCTGCAGCGCTCATACTTGATGTACCGGATCGATATGCCAAGCTCCTGGAGGGTCAGGATGGCTCCGCACGGCATCCGGACCTGACCTGGTCTGTGGGAGCCTACGTGTGCCATGTTGGCGATAATCTCCGAATATTTGCAGAGCGCATGTGGAGCGCGGTCGAGGCTAAGCAGGTGCACATAGAGGGCTACGACCAAGACGACCTGGCTTCAGTTCGGAAGTACGAGTACATACCTCTCGATACTGCGCTTTGGTCACTCTCTCATGCAGCCGGTATGTGGTACGAGGCGTATGAGGCCGCATTCGGCCGTGAGGCTACCTTCAACCACTCCGAGCGAGGTCCGCAGACGCTTTCAGACATTGTGCAACCGGCAGTTCACGACGCTAAGCACCATGAATGGGATATCCGTCGCTCTTTGGCCGTCTAGTACCGTTCCCATTCGAATATGACAGTCGAATTGAGAGGCGTGTATCCCCTCTCCCGTCTTGGGCTGACAAGGGTAGGTAAAACGGATTTCCAGCTACGATCCAGCCTCGTCTCACTGTCATTCCGAGCGTAGCGAGGAATCTAAAATGTTGTGCCTTCGTCATTTGGGC
>JAPPDQ010000591.1 GCA_028875495.1 Chloroflexota bacterium | reverse complement strand
AGGGTGGGAGGGTTCACTGCTGGGTCTGGAGGAGGTGCCGTCACTGCCGGCGGGCGTCTCCGCAGGAAAGGATGGCCGATTCTACACGGGATATCATGTGCAGCTGATTGAGCATGTCGAGGAAAGGCAATTCAGAGACCCTGGATCACCTATGATATCAGACAATCGGGATGACTAGGGAAGTGTACTCCATTGGATTCGTCTTTACGACGTAGACGGCGATTTAGATGCCGACATTGTGACGGACAGCTATTCGGGGAGGAACCTGCTATGGAAGAACGACGGGACAGGCCGGTTCCGACCCGCTTCGCCAAGCCGATGACGGCATTCGGACGTCGACAACAACACCACACGCGGTCTTGGCGGCTCACCAACAATCAAGAGTCATCGCGGAGCGGTCGGCCCCGGGCCCGCGTCGGAAGGCGCGCCGAATCCCGCATCTTGCCCTCTTCGTCACGGTCCGGGTCGGCCAGATGGTTCGCGTCGGCAAGCAGGCCCAGTGACCACAGGACGCCGAAGTAGGCGGCCCCCGACACGCCGGGCCTCCCGTTTTCCACATTGGTGACCGTGGAGCGTGAGGCGCCTATGCGGTCGGCGATATCCTGGATCCGCAGCCGTCGCCGCAAGCGGGCGGTGCGGAGGTTGCCGCCAAGGCGCCGCAGGATGTCCGAGACTTCGCTCGGCGGGCTGGTGCTGATCGTGGCACGGGTTGGCATGCGCTCGGTGTTCATGCAGGTATTCCTCCCTTTCGGGGGCCAGTGGGACCCACCGCGAGCGGGTGGCGCGTTTCCACTTGCGTGCAACCTATGTGGCGCCAGCACCAGGCTACCAGATTGCATTTTTCCATGGCCTTGGCGCGATCTCCTCCGGCAGTCGGCTGTACTGCGTGACGGGAGTGAATCGGAATCACCGATCGGAATCCGTCGGAATCAGCGATCGGAACGAAGCGCAATCGGTGATCGGAATGAACCGGAATCCGGAAACGGTTATCAGGTCAATCTTGACGGCCTTTTTCGTGACCGCATCCAGGTCGTCGACAATACGTTCGAGTTCAGCCGAGGTGTCGTCCAGCAGAAGCACGAGTCGAAATGCCCCGTTGGACAGGCAATCCTCCATGGCTTCCACGAATGCGCCCGCATCTATTTCATCATGCTGATTCTGTGCCTGGACGGCTTCCAGAATCGACCCGTGTCCCCGCTCGTGGAGGTACTCACGCAACGGGCCCCGCTCCAGATCCTTCACCCTGGATCCGCGCAGCCATGCCGCGTAGGAGAGCGCTTGAGCAACGATCGTTTCCCTGGCTTGAGTGTTCCTGGCAAGCTTGACTTCGATGATGACAGGCCGCCCCGTCATCTCAACGGCCAGCAGGTCTGCCCTCTTCCCCGTCCCCAGAGATACGTCGCGCCCTACGACAACCAGTTTCGGAGAACCCGCCAGCGGAAGCATGTGGAGGTTCTCCTCGGCGAGTCCGTGCAGATCCTTCTGCAACCCGAACTTTCGCGAAGCGGCTGTCCTCCTGGCATCCCTCTTCTTGACCCAGATTCCGCCCATGGGTCATTCCCGGCTGTAATCGCTCACTTCGCCCGGTAGGCTGGTGGTGATCGTGGCGCGCACAGGCATGCGCCTGGTGTTCATGCTTCTTTTTCCTCCCTTTCGGGGCTGGTGGGACCCACCGCGAGTCGGTGGCACATCTCCACCCGGTTTGCAACATATGTCTCGACCGCGACTGGCTACCAGATTGCAGTTTTTGATGGCCTTTGCGTGACGTGTGCCGACCGGCTGGCCGTCACCTCGGAGTCATTCGATACTGACCGCTTCGCGATGGTCAGAAAGTGGAACTCCGCGTCCTTCTTTCGAGTACATGAATCGTTACCGGACTCTCCTTCGGCTATCCGTTGTCCTGGTCGCCGCAGCCCTGGCGGACGGGTGCGGGGACGGCGACGACCCTGTCGAGCCGGATCCCGCCCGCCCAACGACGGTCAGAGTCACCCCGGCCACGACAGAACTGACCGCCCTCGGCGCGAGCGTTCAGCTGTCAGCCATCCGGGCCTGGTCAACGGCGCGCTCTTCTGGCACAACTGGATCACCACGGACGCCGTGTGGGCGGAGTTCTGGCTCGACAGGCAGAGCCGTGCCGTGCGCGGAAAGCTGGCGGAGGCGGTGGTGAGGGACGCCTACGCCCGTATGGCCGACCGCCGCCACGTTACGGATTTGTACATAAACCAAACTACTTTATTGTGCATAACATACTGCACGATCGTGGGTGTCAGGAAGGTCAAGCCTGAGCATAGATCCGCGGAGCTGAGCGACCGGAGTGCGCTTCGGCAAAGGCACCGCCGGCTGGTTGCGGCCCCTGGATTTGCATTGCCGACAAGCTGATTGTAAGGTCCTGTTTGCAGCGGCCTTTCCGCAACAAGATTGCCCAACACATGGACAATAGAGCTAACATGCGCGAGCCTCATGCCCGTGGCTGCGGTTCCTCTGTTTGCAGCGGTCGTCATCGGAGTCGGGTCGCGCCCGTCCCTCTACCGTGTCGCAGGAGGTCGGGAATGGCTTCTGAGCCACGACTCATCGACCGACGCCCCCCTGGAGGAGGATTGGTACGCGTTCTCGCCTTTGCGGCCATCCTCTCCTGCGGAGACGACGCGCCCGCAGTTGTTGTCCCCCCAGATCCGTCAGTGCCCACCACACTATCCATAGCTCCCGAGTCGGTTGTCTTCACGGCGATCGACGACACCGCGCGATTCACTGCGCAGGTGCGCGACCAGAACGGTAGCGTGATGACCGGAGCCATCGTCAATTGGGCCAGCACAGACCCTTCAGTGGCATCGGTGACCACCTCCGGGCTGGCGCGTGCGGTGGGGGACGGAACGGCCACGATCACTGCAATCGCGGGCGGCGCGGCCGACAGCGCAGGCGTTGCCGTGCGCAGGGATGTCGCCCAGGTGGCAGTCTCCCCAGCCCCGGTCGAGATCGAGGTCGGAGATACCCTTCGCCTCACGGCGGAGGCGCAGGACAACAATGGCAATCGTGTTGAATGGACAGAGTTCATATGGATGTCCGGCAACGAACACGTCGCCACGGTGGACTCCACGGGTCTGGTTCGCGCTCGCGTCAGAGGTGCAGCGACAATCACCGCCCAGGTAGGTGCTGTCAGCGGAAGCGCCGAGCTTACCGTGAATCTCCCGCTGATTCCGCCCAACTTCGCGGTGGATGAGGGAACGTCCCACTCGCTGCAGTTCGCGGGCGTCTACGTCAGCCACATGCGGCTTCGACAGAACCCATCCGACTACCACTATCCATCCGCCATCGCATACCTGGATTTCAACGGTGACGGCCATATCGACATCTTTCATTCCCATTCCAGGGGGTCAAGGGATGCTGTCCCCGCACAGGTGCATCTCAACGATGGGATGGGCGGGTTCGACTTTGCCGGCGGTTTTTTTGGTCAGCACCATCCAGGCGGCATCGCCCCCCGGAAGGCTCTGACTGGAGACTTCAACGGCGACGGAAGACCCGATGTCTTCGTGGTAGATCAGGGATACGATCATCCCCCTTTCCCTGGTGCGACGGCGTACGCCGTACTGTCTTCACACAGCGGGTACGTGAAGGCCGAGGGGTTGGACGAGATCATTGGCTTTCAGCATGGGGGGGCATCGGCTGACATCGACGCGGACGGCGATCTCGATGTCGTTGTCACCAACGGTTACGGCTTCGATGCCCCCTTTTTCTTCGTGAACGATGGTGCAGGCGGTTTTGTCTGGGACACGACACGAATCGAGGGGATCACTCAGGCGATATACACCTCCGAACTGGTAGATGTAGATCGGGACGGATACGTGGACTTGCTGGCTGCGGGGCATGAGTACGAAGGCTTCTCGACGCAGATACTCTGGGGTGACAACACTGGCGTATTCAGTACGATGAAGGCGTCGATTCTTCCGGCGATTCCGGGCCATGGCATCGTCGTCGATATCGACGTGGCCGACACGGACGCCGATGGCGACAAGGACGTTGTGGTGAACCGCACCGGAGACGACACTGGCGTGGGCTGGTACATCGGATACCGTCTGCAGTTGCTGGAGCAAACGGCCCCGCGCAGCTTCGTCGACGTGACGGAGCAACTGGTTCATCAGAACGACAGTACGGATCCGTATTGGATCACTTGGCTCCGCATTTTCGACATCGACGGAGACGGCGATCCCGACCTTCTTGATGACGAGCGGTCGAGACATCTGATCTGGAAGAATGATGGATTCGGCCGGTTTCGACGCGGCTTGTTCAGGGCCGTGCCACCGAATCCCGCAGTGGATGAAGGGACGTCCCACTCTCTGCAGAATCCGCCGTTCAGCATTGATCACTCAGCCGTTCGGAGTGGTCGCCCGGGGTGGGTTGAAGCCATCGCGTATGGCGACTTCGACCAGGATGGAGACACCGACATCTTCTATGCTCCCAGAGACGAATCCCCTCAGCACCTTCCGGCAGAGCTCTACATCAACGATGGAGGCCGCGAGTTCGCGCTGGACACAGAGTTCATGGATGGGAACCCTCCGCGAATGAACGCACCGACGAAGGCTCTCCCAGGCGACTTCAACGGGGATGGTCGACTCGACATCTTCGTAACTGCTGCGGAGCATGGAGGTCCGCCTGAATCACCGTACGTCATCTTGTCATCGGGCGGGGGTAAATACGCGAGAATGGTTGACGTTGCGATGGGACACAACACAGCCGCGACTTCAGCAGATGTCGACGCCGACGGAGACCTGGACGTGATCGTCACAGACCCGCCGTCCGTGCTGTTCAACGATGGGTTAGGATCCTTTCGCCGTGCGCAGAGCACCGAGGGTGTTCAGGTCGATGTACTACTGAATCAATTCCTGACCGTGGCCGAATTGGTGGATGTTGACATTGACGGATACGTCGATCTGCTCGTTGGCGGACACGAGGATGAAGCACCAACCCAGGTTCTTTGGGGTGACAGCACTGGCTTATACAGTACAGATCGTCGGACGACCATCCCACCGGTCCGCGGGCATGGTGTGATTCGCGACATCGATGTGGGCGACGTCGACGCGGACGGAGACAGTGACATCGTCGTTTCGAGGACAGGTGACGATCAAGGGGGCATCGGATTCTACGTGGGGTACTATGTCCAGCTTGTAGAGAACCTTGGTGACCGTCGATTCAGAGACGCTTCAGGGCTGGTGCTCGGGAATCGGGATGATCGGGCCAACCCCTTTAGATGGGCTCGCCTCTATGATGTCGACGGCGACCTGGACATCGATATCGTCGTCGATGGCCGCGTTGGGTTGATCTGGAAGAATGACGGCACGGGCCGCTTTCGGAGCGATTCTCCAGGCTGACACCCCTAAAGGTTGCCGCTTCCGTGAGTTATCCGCCGCCCCACACCACCGCCGCCCCGACCACGAACGGCACCTCCAGCTCGTCCTCAACCCAACTGTAGATGCGGCCGCTACGCACTACCAGCGGCCCGGCGGCCGCGAACGCAAGACGCACGGAACCCAGATAGTCCCCGTCCACGGAAAACAGATCGTAGAACGCGGGGGCGCCGTCCGGCGTGACCCTTTGCACCCAGAGGCGGTGTTCATCGTCCACGAAGAGCTCTGCGAGAACAGGTTTTGTGTCCGGCATCAGAGCCGCGACCTCTTCCGCTTGCCGGCGGAGTTCGGGACGGTCCTCGACGATGCTGTCGACGTAGGCGATGCGGTCTGCGTCGGTCACCGGCTGCTCGGGCAGCCCGACTTCGATGACGACCAGCGTGTCCCCGCCCTCGCCGACCCGCGCGATACGGTACGACGTGTTGTGGGCACGCCAGAATCCGCCGGCCGGGTTCACCGCCGTCATCTCGAAGGGTTCGAAGCGCAGGGGGAGGAACCCGAAGGGCACGTCGGGCGTGGAGTAGGAGTAGATCTGAAAACGTGTTTCACCGAGTTGGACCGAGTCGATGGCTCCGCTCGACAGGTCATGGGACTTGTAGTAGTGCCGCCCGGTCCACGAAGTCAGTCCCTCCGGCGGTGGGAAGCCCGGCTGGGTGTCCGAGTGGGAGACTTCTCTCCAATAGCGTCCCCGATCGTCGAACACTCCCGTCCAGATGTTCGCCACGCTCATGACCGGCTTGGGGAACCGCCGAACCTCGTCTCCGTCGGTGTCCACCCCGATGATCGTCCGCTGCCGGGTGTCGTTGATCCACAGGAGGGTGTCTCCCGAGAGGAAGATCCCGTTGGCGCCGCCGATCTCGCCCGGTCCCTCGCCCTGCCGGACGATCGTTCTGAGGTAGCGGCCGTCGGAGTCGAAAACACGGACCTCTGCGGCCTGCTGGTCCAGCACATAGATGGTGCCGTCGCTGGCTGCCTGGACCCGAATCGCGCCGAAGGTGAGGTTGGGGTCGGTGCCATCCACGCTGCCGAACTGCAGATCGACATGGGCTTCAGCGACTTCGGGACCGACCGAGTCGATGGCGGGGAGATCGGGATATCGTACGAGGACCGCGCCGTTGGGAAGCGTTTCGCGCAGTGGCCCGTTCACCGGCGATGGCGATTCGGTTTCGCAGGAGAAGAGGGCGGTAATCAGGGTGAGGGCGAGGAGGGCCGGCGCGTCGGCGACGTCAGCTTGATATTTTGGCATTACATATTGTAAAGCAAACATGACATGAGGGTCGGTCCGGTCCGGATTCGCGTGGACAATCGGTCCCTTTTAGCGATGGATGGGTCGCTTGAATTGACTGTACACCCATCCGCCGACAGCCTATCGTGAACCTTGCCCCCTGAACTGAACCGAATCTACGACGCCGCGAGGAGCCAAGGGAGAACGACCGGTGCAAGGGCCGACAATCGTGGCGAGAGGCGCCGGGGGCGTGCTGTCGGCGGCGCTACTGACGGTGTGTGCCGGGGACCCGAGCGTCATGGACCCAATCGCCGGGGACGTTGCC
>JAPPDQ010000049.1 GCA_028875495.1 Chloroflexota bacterium | reverse complement strand
AACCAACTCCGAGCGGCTTGCCGTACGGCTGCACCGGCTCGATCACGGCCATCGCCGCCTCGGAGGCAGCCATCTCAGCGGCCTCTTGGGCAGCCTTGGCCGCCATTGCAGCTTCCTCGACCGAACTCTGGGTCTCCATCAATGCCGAGTCCACAGACTTTTGCGAGGCAGCCAACGACGCGTCCACCGCGCTTTGGGTCTCCATCAGCGACGCATCCAACGCGGCTTGCGTCGCCTCCAGCGAGGCATCAACGGCAGCCTGAGTCGCCGCCTGAGACGCGTCCACGATTTCCTGCACCTGGGCAGCAGTTAGCTGGTCTCCGGCGACTTCCTGGATGGACTTGGCTACGAGGTCTTCCAAGTCACCTCGCGTAACGGCTCCGGCCTGCACAGCACCCACAGCCGCTTGAACCATCCGGTTAATGTCGGCAGCACTCACGCCTTCAGGAACGGATGCGGCAACCGACTGCTGGACAAGGGACCGCAGCTGCCCCACGTCGATCTCGGCAGGCTCGGGGGCCGGGAGGTTGCGAATCGACTGGTCGACGATTCGCTGCACATCGGCGGCCGAAAGCTGGCCCGCTGAAGCAGCATTGACTGCCGCCTCAACATCAGCCCGCGTAACGCCGGCCGGCTGATTGGCAAGCGCAGACGCTACCGAGTCCGAGACGAGATTTTGAATTTCAGCGGCGCTAGCTCCCTGTGGAACGCTGTTTACGGCGTCCTGAATTATCTTCGCCACGTCAGGCGTAGGAGCAGCTTCCTCATCACTGGTGCCGCACGCGATCGAAACGATCAACCCCACCGCGGCGACAATCAGTGCAACAGATCCTAACTTCAACAGACTGTACTTCATGAATTCTCCCTCCTTCACGATCCAGCCTCGCAAGGCGTTCTAAAGCACTTCGCTTAGCACTCCGATTGTTCGCTTCCAGATTCGAGAGACTCGGTTTCAATCGTCCGTTGTGAAATGTGAGAACCTTCCTACGCCGTCTTGTTCCTTTCGAGTTTTCTGTGTTTGCTCAAACAGGGTTTCCAAAGTGGGTGATAACAACTACCACACAACTACCACACATTTGGGAATTTATCTACGAAATTCGTAAAGTAATTTTACTAGTATAGGACTTCAATCAGGCTTTGGCTCAAACGCTCAAGATTCAGGAACGCCAGAGGTGCAAGGGATTTATCACAGCGGTTCCCCGAAGTCAAGCTAGACCCACTTCCTTGGCCGTTTGGGCAGCTCGAAGAAAGACGAAAAAAGGACCTATAGGAGGCGGACAAAGTGAAGCAATCCTCTAGGGGAAACCGTATGACAAACGAGTGAAACGCCCCATACGGTGTCAGGAACCATCGAGGCTCGAAACAGAGCTCCTTCCTCCGTCGATGTCTCCGTCTGACCTAATAAGGCAGCTGCGTTTCCGGGTTGTCCTGCAGGTAATGCCCTTGGCGCACGCCGAAGTTCTCCTGAAGCTGTATCGAATGACCTCCGTCCACGACCAGGGGATGACCCGTGATGAACGAAGCTTCGTCGGAGCAGAGGAAAAGCACGGCGTTGGCGATGTCCTCGGCTCGCCCCACGTCGCGCAGGGGATACTGGTTCTTGAAGAACTCCAGGCCTGAGGGATTGTCCTTCCACATGTGCTCGCGAAGGCGCTCGGTGAGCATGTGTCCGGGAAGCACGGCGTTGACCCGAATGCCGTCCGGGCCGTACTCGGTTGCCATCTGCCTGGTCGCCCCAATCACGGCGTGTTTGGCCGTCTCGTAGACCAGCACACCGGGAGCGCCGAACATGCCGTGCACCGACGAGACATTCACGATACTTCCGCCCCCAACCTTCCTCATCTCCGGCACGGCGTACTTCACGGCGAGGAAGATGGCCTTGAGCAGCACGGCCATCTGAGAATCCCAGTCTTCCTCCGACACCTCCACTGCCCCGCCGCTGCCCGCTGTCAGCACGTCGAAGGCGTTGCTGAACAGGATATCCAAGCGACCCCACTTCTCCACCGCACGCTCAACCATCATCCTGATGTCGGAGTGCTTGCTCACGTCAACTCTGACCGCGTCCGCCTCGTTGCCTGCCGCCCGTATCCCCTCCGCATTCTTCTCCGCCATCACTTCGTCGATGTCGGCGATGAGTACCTTGGCCCCTTCCTCGGCCAACCGTCTCGCGGTTGCTCCGCCGATACCCTGAGCGCCTCCCGTAACGATAGCCACCTTGCCGTCTAGCCTGCCCATGGGTACCTCCGTCCGCTCTGATTTCCGGCCATTGTACTCACAAATGAAAGGCCACGATAGGGCGCGATTGACCGGCTGTCGTGGGAAGGTATATATTTCGCTCCAGCCAAGCGAGGAGGCTGACGATGCAGGGCAAGGTGGCCATCGTTACCGGCGGAGCGGGCGGGATCGGATCCGCGGTGAGCCGTGCATTCGCCGATGTGGGCGTCGGCGTAACAGTTGCCGACGTGGACGCACCCCGGGCCGACGAAATCGCCGACGATGTCTCGTCCCGGGGTGGCAGAGCGATCGGCATAGAAGTCGAGGTCACCTGCGAAGATTCGGTGGAAGAGGCGGTGCAGCGAACGGTCGACCACTTCGGCAGAGTTGACTTCCTCGTCCACTGCGCTGGAAACAACATCAGGGCGCCCGTGCTGGAACTGGCGGCGGAGGACTGGAGCAGAGCTCTCAACACGCACCTGACCGGCGCGTTCCTGTTCAGCAAAGCCGTCGGCAAGAGGTTAGTGGAACAGGGTGAAGGCGGACGGGTCGTCTTCATGTCGTCGGTCGCTGCGAGGGCTCCGGTGCCGGAGCGAGGCGCATACACTCCGGCCAAGGCGGGCCTGATCGGACTCGCGGGTGTGTTATCTCTGGAGTGGGCGGAGTACGGCATCAACGTCAATGCCGTCTGCCCGGGAATGGTGCTTACACCCATGACCGAGATGGTCTACAAACGCGAGCCCATGCTGCAGGCGCAGCGACTGAAGAGGATGCCCGCCGGCAGGGAGGCCTATCCCGAAGAAGTGGCCGATTTGGTGATGTTCCTCTGCAGCGAAAAATCGGCGCACATCAGCGGAACGGCCATCCCGATCGATGGGGCCTTCCTCAACAACGGATTTATGCTGGAGCGCGAGTAAGCGGGGCCAATGGCAATCCGCGTCCGACCTGGGGCCGTTAGATCCCTAACATCTTGTTGGAGGAGCCATGAGTCTTCTGAGTAACGACACGCAAGTATCCGTTTTTGTAGAAGGATTGGACCACCCGGAGGGCATAGCCTGGGGGCTTGACGGCTACGCTTATGCAGGAGGTGAGGCCGGGCAAGTCTACAGAATCGACATTGAACGGCAGGAGGTCGTCCAGTTCGCCGACACCGGCGGTTTTGTGCTCGGTATGGCACTGGACGCAGACCACAATATCTACGCCTGTGATGCCGGCAACAAGGCTGTGATGAAGATTACGAAGGGCGGCGTAGTGTCAATTTACTCGACCGGCACTGATGATGAGCCGTTCCGGGTGCCGAACTATCCCGCTTTCGATGCCGACGGCAACCTGTACGTTTGCGATTCTGGCGACTGGCACAAAGACAACGGCGTGATCTACCGCATACGACCGGGAGGCGACGCGGAGGTATGGGACAGGCGACCGAAGGAGTTTCCCAACGGACTCTGCATCGGCCCGGACGGCGACGATATCTACGTCGCCATGAGCGTCAACCCTCCCCGCGTGGACCGCATCGGCATCGAGGCCGACGGCAGTCCGGGCCGGCACGAGACCGTTGTCGAGTTCCCGAGGACCGTCCCCGACGGCGTCGCCTTCGACACCGACCGCAATCTCTATGTGTCTATGTACAGACCTGACGTGATTTACCGTCGAACGACGGACGGACAGGTCGACATCCTCGCCGAGGACTTCGAGGGCACGCTGATTGCCGCTCCGACCAACATCGCCTTCTGTGGACGAGACCGGGACATGCTCCTTGGCGCAAACATAGGCAGGTGGCACATCACCCGGTACGACGTAGGGACAACTGGACTCCCGCTGCACTACCCGGACATCGGCTAAAGGGTGTCTAATAAGTCGTCGGAAACCGCTTGTGGTGAGCTTGTCGAACCATGAACAGTCCCTCGACCCTTCGACAGGCTCAGGGTGAACGGAAGGGTTTTTGGACACCCTCTGACTGCTCCAAGCCTACACCTCTTTCCTAACCGTCGGCCGAAGTCCGGCTGAGTTGCACCACGATGTTGACATTCACCCTAACGCGGACCGCCGTCTAGGGGCAGACATCCAGGTCGAGTTCGTCGAGATCGTTGTCCGGCACCTCGCTCAAACCTGCCGGTACACAGCCGGTAAACCGGTTTTCTGCAAGACGCAACTGGCTCAGCTTGGCAAGCCCGTCCAGTTCCGACGGTATCTGTCCTGTTAGTCTATTCTCGCTGAGCCACAGCCTCTCCAAGTTTGTCAGCCTTCCCAACTCGGCAGGAATCGACTCTTCCAGCATATTCCCGTGCAGCCAGAGGGAGCGCAAGGTGTCTAGGTCACCAAGCATAGACGGAATCCTGCCGCTCAGTTGGTTGCGATGGAGCCGCAGGCGCGTCAGGCTTGTCATGCCGCCCAGTTCAGGAGGGATTGAACCACTCAGGCTGTTGGAGTGTAGATTCAAGTCCCTGAGGCCGGAGAGTTGACTCAACTCCTGCGGTATACCTCCGGTCAACTCGGTCGTGTGGAGCCATAGGTACCGAAGACTGCTCATTTCTCCCAACTCCGGTGGAATCGTCCCGCCAAGTGGGTTCTTATGAAGATAGAGGTACACAAGGCCATCCATATCGCCAAACCAGGCCGGGATGCCACCCGTCAGCTCGTTGCTCTGCAGCTTCAGTCGAACGAGGGACGTCATTCCCCTCAAGTCCGGGATTGCGCCACTCAGCTCGTTACCCCACAGCCAGAGCTCTCTTACATTTCTCAAAGTGCCTAGCCAGGCTGGTAAAGCACCGCTCAAGTCGTTATTTGACAGGTAGAGCTGCTCCAACTTCGTCAGGTCGCTGAGGTCCGGAATTTGCCCCCGTAGTTCGTTATTGTTTAGACCCAAGACCCTCAGGTTGGTCAGGTTGCCCAACTCAGGTGGGATGAACCCCTTAAGGTTGTTATTGCGAAGGTTCAAATAGGTGAGGCTCGAAAGTCGGCCCAGTTCGGCAGGAATAGAGCCACCCAGTCCCTCGGCCCGAATATTCAGCGATGTCACACGCGCGGGATTGCCTTGCAGGGTGATCCCCTTCCAGTCGGAGATGGCAGTGTCCGCCGACCAGCCCAGCGAACCTCTCACTACGAGCGTGTCCCGCACCGATAGCAGGGCCTCGCAATCGGAGATCAGCCAAGTATTGGTCGCATCGGATACCGCGCCTCCGGTGACACAGATACTGGGTGCCGTCGAACTCGTGGCGGTCTCGGACCATAGGCCTGCTCCAACACGGCTCACCGCTCGCGCCTGCACGTCGTATTGCGTGCTACCCGTCAGCCCGGTGATGGTATATTCCAAACTCTCACTCGAGACAGCAGTCCACGCGTCTTCCACCACCGTCCAATTGGACTCTACCGATTCGTCGGCAATGGTCCGAATATAGCGAAGATCATAGGCGGTCAGATCGGAGCCGCCCGTCTCCGTGGGAGGAGTCCATAGGATTTTGAGTTCACGGTCACCCAACAACACCTCGCTGATAGATGGAGCGCTGGGCGCCCTGCTCACCGCAATGGTGTACATATTGATCGATAGGCCATCAGGTGATGTCACCCTAATCCTGATAGCCGTGACCCCAATACCGAGGTCTATTTGATGGCCCTCCAGTGAGGTGTCGGCGTCAGCGATAGGCCGTTGGTTCCGGTCGAGGAACTCGATGCCCGCGCCGTGTTCGCTCACGGGAGTCACCGTCACACGCGCCGCGCTGGACGAGGCCGTGTAGCCGGTGCGGTACGGATCGAACGGCTGGACGAGTTCCCCTGGAGAAATGCTCAGACTTTCCAAGAGAACATCACAGAATTGCAGACTGAGGTCATCAAAGTCATTTCTTGCCACATCCCGCAATCCTGGGGGGACGCACCCATCCAACAGGTTCTGTCGAAGGGTCAACCGCTGAAGGTTGTCAAGATTACTTAGCGACTTAGGTATTGACCCTGTCAACAGGTTTTCCCTGAGAAGCAGTTGATCGAGGTTCGTGAGATTACCGAGTTCAGGGGGTATTGGACCCGTCAAGAGATTCCGCCAGAGTGACAGAACTTCGAGGTTTGCGAGGTTGCCCAGCGAACTCGGTAGCGGGCCGCTCAGCTTGTTCTGGGCGAGATAGATCTCTTCTAAATTAGCGATGTCCCCTAATTCTTGCGGTATGGAACCGCTAAGGTTGTTGCCCCAAAGTGATAGCGCCTGGAGGTTGGACAGATCACCCAGCCAAACAGGCAGCGTTCCCGTCAGTTCGTTGTCCGCCAGCACTAGTCTCTGCAGACTAGCAAGGCCATCCAGTTCCGCAGGAAGTGGTCCAGTCAGTTCGTTTCGCCACAGCGATAACTCTCGCAGATTGGTGAGGTCGCCGAGGGATGCTGGTATTGATCCGGTCAATCGGTTTTGGGAGAGGTACAGTTCCTGCAAGTTCGTGAGGCCGCCAAGCGACGAAGGTATCGGCCCGGACAACCGATTCCCCCGGAGCGTTAACTCTTCCAGATGAGTGAGGTCGCCAAGCCATGTAGGAAGCGTTCCGGTCAATTGGTTCCTCGAAAGGGCCAACCGTCTCAATTCGGAAAGCCTGCCCAGCTCTGTAGGTATCGCCCCGTTCAGATCCATATCGTGTAGGTCTAACTCTGTGACACGCTTCGGGGTTCCCTCTACGGTTACACCCTGCCAATTTCCCATGAGAGCGTTCGACGACCAGTTCAGTGTCGCGCTTCCCGCGAGGGCATCACGGGCCGCCAAGAGGGCATTGCAGGCGGACC
>JAPPDQ010000471.1 GCA_028875495.1 Chloroflexota bacterium | reverse complement strand
AGACTCGTCGCAATAACTGATCGTGAGTCACTACTCTCCCGGCATTCAATGAGAGGAAGCGCAGCATCTCATACTCAATGGGAGTCAGATGTACCGACTGAGCGTCTACCAGAACCTGTCGGTGCGTATAGTCGATCTTCAGCGTGCCCAGATGAAAGGCATCAGAAGGTTCGATTCTATTCGGTTCCGACGCCCTTCGCAGCGCGGCCCGGATTCTCGCTGTAAGTTCGGTTGGTGAGAAGGGTTTGAGCATATAATCTGCGGCTCCCAGGTCAAGAGCGCGCTCGATACTCTGGCTTCTGCCGTACGCAGAAAGGAAGATCGCAGGTATGTCTGAGATAGCCTGGATATCTTGCATCAACTCAATGCCGTCGGTTCCTGACAGTACCGAATCTAGCAGGACCAGCTGAGGTTCATTCGACTCTGTCAGGGCGACTGCTTCCTCAGGGTGAGACGCAAGGATCGTTACATAGCCGGCTTCGTAGAGGATATCTCTTACCTGTCTCAGTGTATGCGGGTCATCATCCACCACCAGGATGCACGCCTGTTCTGCCACTTCGGCACGCGCCCCACCCGAAACGCCATAAAGATCTGCAGACAATTCTGAGGCGCTACGTTCAGCGACTGGAATCGTAAATGTGAACCGAGTGCCCTGTTCTTGGCCCTCACTCTCCGCCCATATCCTGCCGCCATGAGCCTCGACTATTCCCTTGCAGATGGCCAGACCCAGGCCCATCCCAGTAGTCTCCCTACTGAAGTTGTTACCTTCAATTTGGGAGTGCTTCCGAAACAGGTATGGTAGTTGATCGGGCATCAGGCCCCACCCGTCATCTGAAATCGAAACCGCAACGTGAAGGTTCTGACGGGCAGCAGTCACCCGAATAATAGAAAATTCCTGTGAGTGGCGAGACGCATTGTAGAGTAGATTGCTAACGACCTGTATGATTCGGGACCTATCTGCCATAACAGTCGGAAGTTCCGCCGGTAGCTCGAAGCGTAGCTCGTTTCGGCCTCCGCCGCCGACAAAGGCTTTTGCCGCCTGTTCCATGAGGGTCGCAGGGTCGGATGGTTCTGGGTTGATGGTAAGACTGCCCGACTCGATGTGTGCCATATCCAGCAGATCCGAGATCATCCTACGCATTCGATCGGCCTGGTCGTCGATAATTGTGTGGAAGTGCCGGACATCTCCGGAGTTCAGACTTCCGGACTCGTCGAGTAGCGTGGCGGCCGCTCCCTTGATGGCGGTTAGAGGCGTACGCAGCTCGTGACTGACCATACCGAGAAACTCAGATCTCAACCTCTCGAGATCCTCAATTGGTGTCATATCCTGGAGGGTTACGATCACCGATTCCATCTCACTACCCTCTGCGGAGTAGATGGGTGTTGCATTGACCAGCACAGTCATGGGCTTACCTTCCGGCAACTGGAGGACGACTTCCTCAGCACGAATCGTTCCGCCGGAACTGACCATCTGCACGAGGGAGGTCTCTTCTAGGCGAACTTCTCTGCCGTCCATCCTGCGTATGCTCAAAACATCCATAATACGTTCACGAGGGTGTTCAACCTCTCCAAGGCCTGTAATGATCCGCAATGTTTCCCTGTTGTGAGACACGGGCGCGCCGGATTTAGCATCGAATACGACAACACCCACCGGAGACGTGTTGATCAGAGCTTCAAGGTCAGATCTTGCTCGCTGTTCGTTCCTAAACCTCCGCGCGTTAGCTATCACCAGAGCAGCCTGAGCAGCAAACATCAACAGGACATCCTCATCATCGTTCGTGAACTCACTCCCTTCGACACCTCTAGCCAGGTATATGGAACCCATCTGCAAGTCTTTGTTGCGAATCGGTGCCACCAATAGGGAAGCGACATCGACTGGACTACGCAGTTCGGGTATGCCGATTGATCTCATATAGGCTGAAAGATCGTCTATCCTCAGCGGCTCATTCACGTCGTTGAGATGGTCAAAGAAACTCGCACTTTCAGGCAATTCAGCCAGGGTTTTATGTTCTTCCGGGGTCAGTCCGGTCGTCACAAACTCCTCTAGTTGCCCCGAGTCGTCGAGTACGGTTATCCCGCCATAACGCGCACCCGAAAGGACACGAGCGCTGTGGACAACCTCCTTGAGTACACCGTAAAAGTCGAGATCTTCGTTGATGCGCAGGATCGCCTCGGTCAGTTCAATTAGCCGGTCATGCATCTCCCTCATTCCCGACGTTAGATTGTCACACGCCTTCAAGAGCCCACCTCTCTTCCAAGTTCGACTACTGTAATCAGGGAGTTAATTCCGTTTCTGGGTCAGGGTACGTAAGAACCAATCCGAATTGTTATAGTAAAGACATAGAATACACCATTATTGTCATATAGACGATATGTTTAGGGCGATACAATCCCAGGCACGTACTGTTTGAGCATAGTCTTGGCAATACCGATGGAGCTTCATACAGATTGAGAATTCCATTACTAAGTCCTCTGAAATCATCCGGCAATCGCTGGAAATGGTGAAGACTGTCGCACTCGCAAAGCGTGTTCATTTACTACTGCTCAAGGAGGCAAACTTATGAACCGAGAACTTCAAGCATTCGTCAAGGATGCACTGGATGAAGGACATAACCGCGACACGATTCGCGGCAAACTGCTTGAGGCCGGCTGGACGGACAGCGAGGTTACAGACAGCCTGCACAGTTTTGCGCCCGTCGACTTTTCTATCGCCGTTCCCAGGCCCAGACCTTACCTGTACGCACGCGAGGCGTTTCTGTACATGGTGTCGTTCATTGCCCTGTACGTCTCTGCCATAAGCTTTGCCATCTTGGTATTCGGTCTTGTCGATTACAGTTTCCCTGACGCACTTGATACGGTAGGAAGATACCCTTCCAGCGAGCAGGCGACCGCCCTCGCCTCGGTAATCGTCGCTTTCCCCTTGTTTCTGTTCTTAACGAGATGGCTGGCGAGACAGGCGAAAATGAGCCCGGAGCGTCGCCAATCCCCTGTGAGGCGCTGGTTGACTTACATCACTCTCGTCGTCGCAGCCGGTGTCATCCTTGGCGATCTGATCGCCATTTTGGCAAACCTGCTGGGAGGGGACCCGACACTACGCTTCTTACTGAAAGCGGGTGCCACTCTTCTAGTCACCGGGTGTATTTTCGGCTACTACATCTGGGACATGCGCCAGGCCGAAGTCGTGGCGCCAACACCCCAGAGCGCCTGGGCATTACGTCTCCTGGCTCCAGCCGTGGTGATCGCGGTAACGGGTTGCATCGCGTACGCGCTTTTCCTGGTAGGTTCCCCTTGGCAGCAGCGGGAGATCAGACTCGACGAGGATCGTGTAGCCCATCTGTCCAATGTTGCCGACAACGTGAATCTCTACTGGGAACTGAATGGAGAATTACCTGCGAAGTTGAACCAGCTTGCCGGTCCTCCATACGACTTGGATAGGATACGCGATCGAGCAACAGGCGCTCCGTACGAGTACCGCGCCATCGGGGGCATGGACTACGAGCTTTGTGCGGTCTTCTCAACAAGCACCGACGATCTGCCCTACGCGAATGAACGCAGCTTCTCGGAAAGAGTCTGGGATCACGATGAAGGTAGAACATGCTTCCAGCTACGGGCTCAGGCTCCCGCAGACCGGGAATAATGGCGGTCCTGCCGGCACTACGGAGAGAACATACCCAATGACTGGAAGCAGTGAGTAGAATATTCCATTTCAGGTCAGACAGTGACGCAGCAACTACATCCCGACGGAATCACGAGATTCGACAAATAGCCTCATGGACAAACTTGCAAGTGCACAAAAACCCAGAGAAAGTAGAGGTCACCTATGGGTGAAGTCTGGTTTAGAAACGTCTCCGCCCCAATAGTGGGTACAGTCTTAGGTGCCGCCATTTTCTTCCTAGGTGGTCTGGTGTCAACTCGCCTGTACCCTCCACCACCGGAGCTGCTGGATCCACAGACCCCGGAAGCAAATGCTCTGCGAGTGGCATCGGCAGACACGAACGGCCTGCTGATTGTACTGGTGGGCTGCGTTATCGGCGGTTTCCTTGGAGGAGCCATTGCCGCCTCAGTGGCAAAGACGAGAAAGGCTTTATTTTCCTGTATAGTCGGGATCCTTCTTTCTTCCTGGGCAGTGTACGCTTTCTATGTGTTTTATCCGCAAAGACTGTGGTTCCCTATTGGGGTGCTGGTCGGTTTCGCAGTCTCTTCCTTTCTCGGAGGGCTATCGAATTCCCGCCTGAGGAAGTAACTCGCTAGGTGTAAGCGCCAAAATTAAAGTGGGCGAAATCGTGTCGAAGTGCGCTAACCTAATGTCAGGGGGTAGGTTGTCCAGTTTAATGAGGTGGCCAAGCCAACTGCTTGTTCTCCAGATCGGGGAGAGGATGCTGCGCCCCTCCCTTTCCTGCGGTCTTCCCTGACCTGGGGGACATCGGCCCTGCCGCACCCTGATCCAAGAAGTGAATTGTTTTTCACACACCAAAACCAAGATAAAAGGAGGAGGAGATGGTCAGCAGGCCGAACTGGTAGCTGGCGGAGGGCTGTACCCGTGGCTGTGCTCATACTCAGTCGTGGGAGCCGATTCCGAGCCCACGGGCACTGTCGCCGCATCAGCGAACGGCGCCGCCGGAATGAATTCTAGCTCGGATACTTGCTGAACATCATGAACCCGTTGCTGTCGGGTGTATTGCAGCCCGCAAGGGCAGTTTCCGCCCGCACCGTCACCTGCCGCGCGCCTGCCGTTCCCCGGAGCTGCTGAATACTGTCAGCGTAGAGGACCGCACGGTTGCGTCCTGATCCGTTATTTCCGCCACTGGAGAGGAAAGGATGCGGCCCTTCGACCCTGATGTCGTCGGCATAGAAGTCGTGGGCTTCTCCCAACTTGACGCCATGCCATTGGAAGCCCTCGAGGAATTGCTGCGTAAACGTGAGGTATCCGTCGTACGGGTTGAATATGTCAACGTCCTCGGGACCAAGCCCTGAACCCTCCCACATCTTCCGCGCGAGGCTGGCGACTGCATCCTGATGCTCCTCCAGGGTCGCCATGCTGCTCCTGCCCCTGCTGTTGTGCTGTGCGTGATTAAGGACATAGACCGGCTTCTGCCTCAGGTCCTTTGCGCGCTCGGCGGTGGTGAAGATGAAGGCCGCGCAGGTATTCACCGGCCTGTCGCAATCATAGATCACAAGCGGTTCCTCGATAACGCGCCCGTTCAGGTAATCCTCGAGCGTGAGCTGATAGGGCTCGTGCAGAGCGTAGAACCCCCAGGGTGTCATCAGGCCGTTTCTGCGCAGATTGAGACAGAGGGGAGCCAGCCCGTCGTGGGACTTGCCGTACTTCTGGCAGTACTGCTGGAAGACCACTAGGTTATTGAACATCGCCCCGCTCTGGTAGCCCCATGGAATCGTGAATGCACTGTTTCCGTGGGCCTCATTGCCGACATTCTGAGGATTGTTATGCCCGTACCGACCTGAGAGGTTGACCATCGGATACCACACCAGAGCGGTCTCGCATAGACCATCGCCGACCGCCTGGGCGGCCAGTCCCATCATCGGGCCGATATAGGGCGCGTCGGACTCAAGATACCTTATGTTCCTGAAACCCAACTCCCTCTGCATCCAATCAGCCGAAGCCTTGGTCAGACCGTCTTCGCTGTCGTAGGGAGGATCGAAGTAAGGGCGAGGCGCCCAGGTCTGCTCGGCGCGGGTCTCCGCGCTCGTGATAAGCCCGTCAATGTCGTCCAGCGACAGGCCCGCGTCCGCGATTGCCTTCAGGCACGCCTCCTTGCTCAAGCCGCCGCAGCTCCTGTCAAGGGTCACCCCGTCCCATCGCCGGTCCATGTGGGACTGTCCCCAGCCTACAACGGCGACCTTGCCTCGGTGTTCCCAGACTCCCATACCTTCCTGGTCTCTCATCCAACTCGTGTCGCCAGCCATCTCAATGCCCTTATCTCCACTGCGTTTTCGAACGTCTCCATAGATCCGGCAGGACTAGCCAACCACTCGCCACTCGTGTACCAGTTGCCCGGTACTCGTTTCTTCGAATATCAGCTCGACCGGCGCTCCGACCGGGACTTCGCCCGGTCGGGTGCCAGGAAGGTTCGACAGGAAGTTGATACCCGGGTCCTCGTCCAGGGTTATCACCGCGAAGTTGATGGGCTGAGCGGACCGGAACCCCTTGATGCGGGAGTCACGTATCACAAAGTACACGTCAATGTGCCCTCTGCCCCGCACCTCCTTCCATTCAAGACTGTCGGCCGATCCACATTCGTCGCACCGCCGGGTGGGCGGATATTGCAGCCTCTCGCACGAGGTGCAGACTTGCAGAACCAGCCGTCTCTCGTTGCAGGCGTCCCAGAAGGGCTTTGTCAGTTCATTGGGAACCGGCGCAGGTCTCTCCAGTCCTGGAATCATAGACATGGCTCTTGCCTCCTGTATTCACGCGCTCATCTCTCCGTCGTTACCGACATGATCCGACATGGATTACAAGACGATATCACAGATCGCCGGGAGTGCTAAATCGTCTAGTCGGCAGCTCCAGCCAGCGGCCCGTGGCGCATGAAGTGTCTGCGAGACTCAGCTCGCGGCGGGAAAACGGGATCGCCCACTGGCAGCCGTATCTCGCGCATCTTGGGTGCCGCCGGTGGCGCAGGCTCGACATTGTGCTCGCCGTAAATCCATAGGTGCTTCATCATCTCAACGGCGTGCTGCTCGTTCGTGTGAGCTTTGACTGTCATGACGCAAGAAATGTGTGTATTTTCGTGCATCGTGAGAGATTTGAGCCTTGAGCACATCGCCTGATGCGCGGATTATAATTGAAGCAGGCGTGCGAGGCTACGGCCTGTCCACGTAGTCCATCTCAGGATGCAGATCCCACCTGTAGGTGTCCGGTCGGTCTGCCGCACTCGGAGCCTGCTCAATTAGGAATTATCTCGAAGCCATCTCATAAATATCTCAGTAGTATGATGATGCAACCTAGGTGGACGAAC
>JAPPDQ010000163.1 GCA_028875495.1 Chloroflexota bacterium | reverse complement strand
ATCTTGACGATCCGATGATTGCCCGTGTCGGCAACTACGAGATTACCTGCAGGGTCACATGCGAAGCCGGATGGGTTGGAGAACTCCATGTTGTCCTGCCCGCCGAACGGCAGGCCAATCGTGTCCAGTAGTTCGACCGTAGGTTCGTTCAATTTCGGATTCCTGCAGACGTGATCGTACTCAAGCGCCTCACTTATGTCATGAAGTGTGGCAAAGCCCCGGCGGGGAGAGTTGCGGACATTGTTGCCCCGCCTATCAGGCCGTGACACGCTCGGACATGAGGCGTCCGGTCCCAGGTATATGTTGGCTCACTCGCAGCGCACGCAGACATGCCCAGAAGGTGGCCTGATTGGAGGTAACGACCGGTTTGGCGGTGAGCTCCTCGATGAGCTCGATCGACTCGCCAGCGCCCTCAAATGCCGTGCAGCTAATGAGAATAGCCTCGGCTTCCGGCGTGTCCACACCCAAAGCCATGCGGAGGGCCGCCTCCCGCGCCTCAGCCGCGCTGTCCTGAGGGATTCCACCGTCTTCGTAGGCGAAGTTTACAATGTCAAAGCCGGCAGCCGTATAGAAGCTTCGCAGTCGCTCGTTCAACTCCTCAGGGTATGGCGTGCAGACCGCGATCCTCCTGACTCCCAGCTCTTTGAGGGCGTCCGCGACGGCTCCGGCGGCGACGACCGTCTGCACCCCGCCGGCAGCGGTGGAGATTTTCTCGGTGATCTCCCGGTCATAGCCAGGCCCGTTCAGGAAGCTCCCGCCCGTGCAGCCGAAGGCGATGACATCAACCTCCGCAGTGCCCAACCAACGGGCAGGCTCCTCGACTGCATCGCCCATCTCCTGCAGGCCGGTCAGCAGCCCTTCAGGGGTGTTGGGCCTGTCAGGGGACCCAGTGAACAACCGGTTGACATGCAGCTTGACCGAGTCAGGAATCCACCTAGCGAAATCGTCCTCGATGGTCGTGTTTCCGGCCGGCGTGAGCAGTCCGATTCTCTTTTTCCCGAAGCGGCCCATCGCGATGCGCCCCCAGCATATCTGGCGAAAGGCTACCATCGGGGTCTAAGCGGGTCAACATAGCAGGGCAGTCCGCGCTGAGAACGTTGGCGAAAACTTCGCGCGATGCATCGAACCGGTTTCGTAGGGTTCAGGGCAGAGCCGATTCCTAATGACTCGGCCAACTGTCGGGGCAACTTCGACCCAGCGACGGCTTCGCTCCGCCTCTTCGACGACGAGCGCCTGCTCCAGCATGGAACGGATCTCGTCCGATAGCGGATGGTCAGTTTCGAGACCTACATCCAAGACCGCGACGGTTCACGCCATCTGGGGCGAAGACGACGCTCGCACTCGCGAGGTCGCAGAGAAGGTTTCGATACCGAACGTCGCATCGAGTCCCGAAGAAGCGGTCGCCGACGCCAACATCGTGTTCGTGGTCTCTCGACACGGGGGTATGCACCTTGACTTGGCTCGGGTCGCCATCAATGCACGCACGCTGGTGTTCGTGGATAAGCCCTTCACCGTTACGCCCGACGACGCACGAAAGCTCGTCACCTTAGCGGAAGGCGCGGGCGTGCCAATGGTCTCGTTCTCGACCCTGCGCTACGGCTCCGACACCGTTGACTTCAAACGGCGAATGAGCGAAATCGGCCCCGTCCGTTACGCAAGCTACACCGGTCCTGCGACGCGGCAGAACGACTACGGTGGTCTTATCTTTTACTCGATACACACAGTCGAACTCATGCTTCACTTGCACGGCATCGACGTGAACTCGATCTAAGCCATCGAGCACCCCGTCGGCGTTGAGAAGTCAAACATCACCGCGACCTGTTCTTATAACGACTGCACCCTTATAACACTGGCTCTCATCGGCGACGGCGCGTACCATTTTCACAAGCGTGCCATAGGCAGCGAGGGTGTTATCGATAGTTCCGACGACGAGCGCGACCTCTCTGCCGATGCGGCATCGTTCGGCACAGCAGTCGGCGAGGCGGCGAGCAAACCTTCGACGTCAATGTCGCGGGGCATGGCCGCAGACCATTATCCCAATGGCGTCCGAGAGGCCGGTCAAGTGTTGCGAGGCGAAAGGACAAGCGACATATCTCCCGAGCAGATGATACGAGTCATACAAGTTTGCAATGCCATTGAAGAGAGCTTGAATACCGGCAGAGCAATCAACCCGTCTGAACTTTGAGGAGGGTAGCGATGGAACACATCACGATTTACAAGGGGACCGATTTTCACTGCGCGTTTCCGGAGGTTATTCGTTTACAGAACGGCGACCTCCTGACCGTCTTCCGGCAGGCGCCCGTTCGGCCTCCGAACGATTACGAAGGACTGCGCAACGCCGTCCACGTCCACCATCATCAGGACCCGGGCTCTCGGACGGCCCTAATACGCTCGACCGACGACGGCGAGACATGGGATCCTGCTTCGCTTACCATCGTCGACGCTGGCGGCGATCAGGACCTGAACCTCGCGATGATCTCACAGGTGTCTTCAGGCCAGATAATCGTCAACAACATGCGTCTCTTCTCCGGCTGGACAGACGAGCAAAGCGCCGAGGTCGAGAATGAGAAGTGGGTGCTACCCAAGCGTCCCGGACGAAACTTCGGGCGTATGGTCTGGGACAGCCTGTATTTGTACCGTTCCGACGACAACGGCCAGACCTTCGCACCGGCTGAGCCATTCACCGTCGAATCGATGACATACTGGTCTCATACGGGCAAGACAGGGGTTGTCGAGTTGCCCGATGGGACCTGGCTGCTGCCCTTCCACGGGATGGGAAGCCCGGAAGAGCTCGGCCGAGTGTACGTTGTCAGATCCTACGACCAGGGCAAGACATGGGTCCGCCCCTCGACGGTCGCGTACGACCCAAACGGTCAGCTTCGCTTCGGCGAACCGCCGCTGCTTCGCCTTGCCAATGGGAGGCTGCTGACCATGATGCGTACCGGCGCTGGCGACGACTACATGTATCAGGCCTACTCCACCGACGACGGCTGGACTTGGCGCGGATTGAAGAAAAGCCCTATCTGGGGTTATCCCTGCAACCTCATCGAGCTGGACAGCGGTCGCATTCTCTGCACTTATGGCTACCGCCGAGAGCCATTTGGCATCCGTGCTGCTTTCAGCGAAGACCAGGGCGAGACCTGGGACATGGACAATGAGGTCGTCATCCGCGACGATGGCCTCCACATGGACCTCGGCTACCCCTCCTCCATACAGAAGAAGGATGGGCGCATCCTCTCGACCTACTACTACCACTCCGACGATGGCATCCGCTTCATAGGCGGCAGTGTTTGGTCCGAGAGTGACGTGTACTTGTAGGAAATTCAGTTCGTACACTCCAAACTTCATAGCAGATGTGATAGGTAAAAGTTCAGAGCTGGGGTTGCACTAACAGGCTACGGGAATGCGATTCTGCGAGATGGAATCCCCTCACCTCCACTACGGTCTGGCCGTATCATGCGAGGAAGACGCGACGCATCTATTTAATACGGACCGGCAGGTGAGGCTGATGCGCAAGGGCAAGGAAATGAGGTCACGCCGGTGTCCATGGGACAGGTACTGATGGAGCACCGCCGGTAAGCTGTCTAGTACGCCGTTGAAGGCAAGGAGAGTAGTTGGGTGGCGACCCCGACCGGATTCGAACCGGCGATCTCTGCCTTGACAGGGCAGTATGTTAAACCGCTACACCACGGGGCCGCGAATCGTGGAGAGGCTCAAAGCCTACGGTAGATTGTAGTTGCCTAACCTACCTGCGGTCAAGTTCCGGGGCTATGTTTTGTTCGGCAGCTCGCTCTCTCCGGAAGCAAGGACCGGAGGCCGCTGGGAATCGAATTGGCGCAATATCTTCACGGCAATGAACGCGATTGATAGAATCGCTGTCATCCTCAGTGGCCAAGCCCGGCCCCATACGTTAAGGCGGTATGCGGTGATACGCGGTGCATTCGCCAAGTTTCTCGGACGGGACGACCAGCGCGATCCCGGTTCCGTTCCTACCATCATTGTGGGTCTTGGAAATCCGGGGGCCAAGTACGAAGGCACCCGGCACAACGTTGGGTTTTGGTGCATCGACCGGATTGCGGAGAGCTACCCGGGCGGTTCCACACGATCGCATCGACTCGTGCACACGTCGGAGCAGAATGTGGATAGTCACCGAGTCGTACTTGCAAAGCCGCGTACGTACGTGAACGAAAGCGGGCGAGCGGTCACGTCTCTCTTTACACGGTTTCGCGCGACGGCGAAGAACCTTATCGTTGTGTATGACGAGATGGCGCTTCCATCCGGGAAGGTGCGCATCAGAGCGCGGGGCGGCGACGGCGGCCACAACGGCATGAAGTCCATCATCGGTGCCGTCGGCACGCAGGAATTCGTTCGGATTCGAATAGGCATAGGGAGGCCGGAGGGTCAGGTTGGCGACATTGAGCACGTACTCAGCAGACCGAGCGAGGAGGAGCGGCGGGCGATTGACGAGGGGATCGACCGCGCCACCGATGCAATAGCCATGGCTCTCTCCGAGGGAGTCGAACGCGCCATGAACGTGTACAACTAGTCGCGCCTCCCTATCGTTCCGGCGAAATCTCTTCCAGCGCTCGCCGATTCGTTTCCGGGAGCGTGAATGCGAGGATGAACGGCGCAAGCAGGCCCAACGCGGCGAGGGCGCTGACGGCCGTCCATTGGTCGCCGATCAGATCGAAGAGTCGTCCGTGTGACCAGAGTCCGATCACACCACCCGTGGCCGCCACCATGGCGACGAACCCGGAAACCGTAGACCGATACGAGGTGGGAAACAGCTCTTTTCCCATAGCGGCCAATGAGACATCCGCTCCCGTGCCGACCAGGGCGAATGTCACCAGCAGCACCGGTAGCAACGTCCCTGATGCTTCGTAAAAACCGACCATGGCGCAGGGACTTGCTACGAGGAGCAAGACAGCCAACCGTCTGCGTCCAAAACGGTCGCTAAGACTCCCAAGATAGAGTGCGCTGGCCGCGCCGACAATCCCCGTGAGGAGAAGAATGGTCGAGAGGCGGGCCGGCGAATAGTCGTGCTCAGATTGCAGGTATGTGGGGCCGTAGAGCCCCGCTGCAACGTTGGAGATCGCCACTACCAAAATGACTACAGCCAGAGCGGCGAACCGTCCTGGGTAAGCCGTCGCCACGCTCACGATTGGCTTGAGGTGAGCGGTCATGTAGGACCGGTCCGATTGTGATTGGGCAGTTAAGAACCGCTGCGTCTCGGGGAGTCTTCGGAGCAGGAGCGGGAGAAGGGCCAACGCGGGGAGCGCCAAGAAATAGAGTGTTCTCCAACCGAAGGGCAGCTGTTCGATCATGCCGAACATGAAGAGCGCCAATCCGGCGCCCACGCCGGCAAGAATGGCCAGCGCTCCGAATCCCCATCCCCGGTGATCGGTGGGGAACTCCTCGGTTATGTAGACGGCGGCCACAATACCGGTCGCCGTATGGAAAATGCGCGCAAGGAACTGCAGTGTCGCAAACGCCTCCATGGACTGAGATGCCCCGGTGGCCGCGGTCAATACCACATTCGCGATCATGACGAATATGAGCGCGGGCCGTCGTCCGGTGCGGTCGGCCACCAGAACTGCCGGGACGGCCAGGAGCGACCCGAGCCTGATGACGGCCGCAACGTCGCTGACTGCCGCGTCTTCGATGCTGAGTCCGCTCTGGATCTGCGGCAGAGCCAGCACCATGATGGCTGTTCCGTAACTTGTGGTGAGCGATGCAAGGGAAACCAGCGCAAGAACGCCACGTTGGCGCTTGCTGAGCGGAGGAATTGAGAAGGCTTTTCGAACCCGCACGGGAGCTACCTCATCTGAACGGCCCCGCCGGCTTCAAACGGGGACGCGTGGCTATCACTTTCCCCCTATCCCTCAACCGCAACGGGACAATCACCACGCGAGATGCTGTTCAAGAGACGCAGCCCTTACTCGCGAAGGAAGATCATGTAGTCGAGGTCGCCGGGCGAGTGGCCGTATTGCGTGAGAATGACGGCGGCTTCGCTGCGCGACTGCGTGCCGTGGTTGATCACATGAAGGAGAATCTGCCACAAGGGTGTTTCGGTCCACGTACCCTCGGTGCGACTGTATCTGATTATCGAGGTGAGGTCCTCGTCGGTGAGGCCGGCGAGGTAGGAGCGCATGGCTCCTTCCTCTTCGCGCGAGCGGCGAGCCAGGGACTCCAGGTCGGGGAATTCATCCTCTGAAAGGAGGCCGGGAGGAGAACTGCCCTGGCACCTCCGCCGCCACGCCCACTCGGCGCTCAACGCGTGAACCAATGTTCCTCGTAAACTGCCGTGGCTCACCCCGGCGGCAGCCGTGAATTGCTCGGGAGAGAGACCCGCGGCAGTATCCAGTATCCGCTGGTTCACCCAGTAGTTGTAGTCGAAGAGTGAGTGGATTGCCGCGAGATTCATCGGTGTGTCCTCTGGAGAATTACATGTGAGATATCCGGGAATCTACGCCATTTTGCGTCATTTCCAGACGTTTAGCGTCCCGGTTCATAGTAGGTCACGTGCCGACATCGGTCAAATCGAAGACACATGGGAGACAAGCTGCCAGAACCGCTCGCTTACTTATAGCGAGGGACGAACGGTGTGTCCATGTCTGGGCGCTGATAGATATATGCGTTCTCGCTGCCTAGGCACGAGAAGTCGTCCTCAGCGGGTACACAGGCTCCGTTATTGGTCCAGAGATTTCGGTAGAGAAAGTAATCAGCAAGTTCCCGCCACGTTCGGCGGTCCACCGGGTCGGCGAAGAGTTTTCCTATGCCGAAGTGCTGAGGGTCGTTATAACCCCTATAGACGACCTCTGGGAACCACCACCGCTGCCTGAGACGCTGCGGCTCGGAATACACTTCAGCAAAGGACGGGTCCGCCGTGCCTTTGTTGGTTGAGTGTACGAGCGCAATAGGCGACCTCGGCGGGTTGGTCACTCCTGTAGTGCCGTAGTTCGTGTATTCGATGTCTTGTCTCCCTCGCAGGTACCAGTACCACGGCCAATGAAAACCGCTCGTGCCAT
>JAPPDQ010000147.1 GCA_028875495.1 Chloroflexota bacterium | reverse complement strand
TGTTAGTTCCAAATAGAGCGCATCGGGACAAAGTTCAATCTCGTCATTCCATGCTATGGCTCTATGCGGAGCAACGTGGACACTCTCAAAGCACCCCTGTGCGTCCCACGCCCTAAACACACCCCGACCGGCCAAATCGGACAGGTCAACCTCTCCTGAGGTGCCGTCCGAATACTGGAGCCATATTTTGTATCCGTCTCGTGCTTCGACGGTGGTCGGATTAATCATCTCATTCTCCAAAGCTGTCTAAGGTCATGGCCTGCCAGGTCACAATTCCATCCTACACGTTTCGCACAGCTGTCGGTAATGTGCGTACAGCCGACCCTACCCGCCGGTCTGCAGCCGCCAGATCGAATTGCGACTGGAGGTTCAGCCAAAACTGTGGGTCCATTCCGAACCAGTGGCCGAACTGTAGGGCTGTATCGCCCGTGATTGAACGTTTACCGGCTATGATCTGACTTACACGGTTGGGAGGCACAGCGATCTGACGCGCGAACTCCGTCGGTGTAACACTCAGTTCTTCAAGTTCGTCCTTCAGAATCTCACCCGGATGAACGACGCGCTTTAGCATGTCTCACATCCTCGTTGCTAACAATTGCTGTTCATCGTCGCAACAGCTACTTCTAGGCTATAGCCCGTCCGCTTCTTGCCCCTCTTCCCCGCACAACCCATCAACCACCCGCCCCGCCCACTCGCGCAGGAGCACCTCGAAGTCCATGGCGCAGTGGGCGCACTCGTACTCGCCTATGCGGACGGAGGCCCCGCACTCGGTGCAGGACAGCCCGTCGTAATAGATATCCAAGACCTGCTGCACCTGCTCGTCGGTCGCCATGGTTCGGAGCTACTCGTAGCGAAGCGCCTCGGCCGGGTAGATACGGCCGGCCTGCAGGGCGGGCAAGGTCGTCATCAAGAGCGAGAACACCCAGGCCACGCCGACGATGATGGCGACGTTGATCCACGGAATGTCGAACCTGAGTCCGTCCGTTTGTCTCGCCAACTCATTGAAGATATTCCACGAGGTCATCGTTCCCAGAACGAGACCGAGTACCGTGCCGATCAGCGTTACGAACGTCGCCTCCAGCAGGAACTGGATGAGCACCATTCGCGACCTGAATCCCAAAGCGCGGAGCATCCCAATCGACTGCCGCCTTTCTTCAACCGCGCGGAAGGACAGCACGCCGATGGCCGCCACTCCCACTATCAGTCCGATGCCCATGAACCCTTGGAAGAGCTGGTTGAACGCGTCGTCCTGGGACATGCTGAGTTGAAGCTCTCGCTCCGTGGACACCGCAACCATGCTTCGGTCCATGAACGCCGTCTCCATGCGGGCCGCCACGTCCTCCGCCGTCACGTTCTTCTCGCCCCTCCCGCTGCGTCGAACGTTCCACGTGGTGAAGGGCACCGGCACGTCGGATATCTCCGTCAGCACGTCGTCGCTGGTGAACAGCGTCGCCGGACGCGCCTGCGTGAGGGCGTCCGCGCTTGTGCGCTGCTCGATTGCCAACCGATCGGCCAGCGACTCGAGCACCGCGATGACAGTCCGCTTCGTCGGCTCCCCGCCGCCGACGGGCCGTATCTCGACCTCGAAGGGTGTGATCCGCTTGGGTCCGCTCGCTGTGACGCCCTCCGCCGTGAAGCCTCCAAAGTTCGGGTCGAACGGGTCGTTCGGCGAGAAGGAATCGTCTTTCGGAAGCGCGGTGTGGTTGAGAATCGCAAGAGACGGGTCGCTCCTCAGAGCCAGCCACATGTCCCGGTTGGTATTCCCGGAACCGAGCAGCCTCGACTGGTCGTAATGGCTGACCCGCCACTCGTTCGCCTCGAGGAAGGTGTCGTCCACGGCCATAAGCTGGAGATCCTTGAACTCAAGGTCAGCACTACCTACCTGCCGCGCCTCCACCGGCACTACCACCGACCCGCCCGCGTCATGGACGCGCTTGTCCACTTCCTGCGCGGCGTATACCTGAATGTCTGTCCGGCTTCCAATAGACTCTTCCTTGAGAGTCTGCTTGAAGTCGTCAATCGGAATCTCCGGGTTGACGATGGCTGAGATATCGTACCCGCCCGTAACACGCGTCGGCTCATCGCGGGCCAGGTTCCCGAGGTTATTAAGGATGGCGAAGATCATCAGGTTGAAGATGATCATGGCGAACATCGCCACGGTCAGACCCGTGAGGAACTTGGCGGACATCGGGTATGCTACAGCCGTCCTCGTCACCGCCTTGAGCGAGTTGATCCTGCCAAGAATCCCGTACACGATGGCAACGATGATCGGTGTGTTGTTCATGATGAGCCACACGGCGGACCCAACCATCGCCACGCCGCTCAGCACGAAGATCTCAGGTCCCGCCTTCAACTCGCCTACAAGGGCATCGTAGGTGTCCAACGGCAGCGACCAGAACACCAGCAAACCCAATCCCTCCAGCGTACCGACCGCCCTGCCTGCCCATTCGGAGCGGCCAAGTATCGTCCGCAGCAGCTGTCCGACTCCAATGATGACGACGCTCACACCGATATAGAACAGGCTCAGCCCGACTCCGAGTGTGGCGACCATTTCGTCGATCACGAGGCCGAGGGCGATTATCAGCACCCCCAGGATCATGATGGGCCACCCTTGCCGCAC
Organism: Chloroflexota bacterium; assembly: GCA_028875495.1. GTDB lineage: Bacteria > Chloroflexota > Dehalococcoidia > Lucifugimonadales > VXLM01 > VXLM01. Next base: position 4,446 of record JAPPDQ010000147.1, on the reverse strand, counting down.
GATCCGCGTGGCCAAGCCTCGACGCTTCACCGTCTCCTCGCGGAGTCCACGAATCGCCACGATGATGTTCAGACGGCTCACCCACGACGCCGATACAAAGACCGTGACCAGCGTCAGAATGATCCCCGCGCAGAAGGCTATAACCCCGGAGCGGATCGTAAAGCTGTTGTGGATCGTGAACTGCTCCGCCGATACCACGTTTTGAAGGAAGCCCGAAAGGATGATGCTGGCGATCACTCCCCCCAAGGTCCCAAGCAGCGCCGCGGCCACGGTATAGGCGACGCCTTCGAAGGTAAATATCTGGACGACGTGGCCCTGCCTCATCCCTACGGCTCTCGACATGCCGATCTCCGACGACCGCGCCGCTGCGAGGAGGACGAACACCAGGAAGATGAGAAGCAGCCCAACGATAATCGATATCGACCCGAACACCGAGAACAGCGATATGAACTGGCTCCCCGTCTGTTCGGCCAGTTCCAGCCGATCTGCCTTGACGTCGTCGACGGCCAGCCGGAAGAACTCGAGATTCAGGGCGTTGAGCCGCTCGGCCTCCTCGACAAGCCCGCCGCGATTCAGAATCGTGACCAGGGTCGATGAGAACCCCCTGTCGGCCACAAGCGAAATGAACTCATCGGAGATCGCCCCCCGGTCCAACTCCGACCGAAGAATGGCAATATCATCCTGCAGGTCGCGAGAGGCGTTCTCGCCCTCAGTCGCAAATTCGTAGAGCGCGAGAGCGCGCGGGTCGCCGAGAATATTGTATATCTCCTGCGCCGCATCTTTATTGGAGAAGCGAAGCCGCAGGTCGCGCGTGACCTCCTCGGACAGATCAAGTCCGCCCTCCAGCCCGCCCCTGTTGGAAATCAGTATCTCGGTGTACTTGCCCGGCTGACCCATCATCGCCTGCGCGAGGTCCAGCCTGACGATTGCTATGGGGTTGCTTCCGCCCCCTCCGGCAAGTCCGCCGTTCTCCACGATTGCCAGCACACGCATCTGCCAGCTGTCGGTCGGCGTGACGATAATCACGCGGTCACCCTTCTTCGCGAGCAGCTCGCGCGCCGCATCCTCGTTCAAGTACAGGTCGTTTCGAGCGTTCTCCTCGGTGTTGGTTGCTCGAAGTTCCGACAGCTTGACGACCTTCCCGGCCTGAGACCCGCCGTCCCATTCCGGCTTGGCGGTCACAAGGTCTCCGAACCCATTCTGGGCGTTCGGATCGTAGCCCGTGACACGCATCTGAGCTTCCGTCCGCGTCGTCCTAGGATCGATGGTCGGCAAGCTCGCGTGGAAAACGGGCATAAGGCCGTCAATGCGACTGTCTTCGGCGGCCACCTGCCGGATTTCGTCGAGAGCGCCGTCCGGAAGGTGTACGCCCCCGAACAGCTGCGCCTGTGGCGAGGAAATAATCTCGTCCGTGTGACCGAGCGCAGTCAGCGCGTCCACCCTGATCGAGTTCGTCACCGTGTCGCCTATGCCGAGAGACGTGGCGATGATTGTCGTGCTCAGCATCAGCCCCATCGTGATGAGGATGCTCTGCGCAAGCCTCCTGGGAACGTTGCGGATGCCGAGCTTGACCAGTATCGGACGCGACCTCGCGTAGTGTCCGATGATGAGGGCGAATACGATGAGGATGCAGAGCAGTACGACCGCGAGCCAGAACGTCGGGATGCCGAAGAGTTGCTGCAAGTGGGGCCTCTACTTACGCGCCGTCGATAGTCTGATTGGTGCCCAGGACAGGACTTGAACCTGTACGCCCTCTCGGACAGCAGATTTTAAGTCTGCCGCGTCTACCATTCCGCCACCTGGGCCTCTCGAACTCGCAGTCCAAAGCGGGGCAGTGCCTTAGAGGAACTACGCCATTATATGCCGCTACGAAGGTGAGGTACAAATGAGACACGGAAATTGGCCAAGCATATTCGATTTCATGAGTCTTGCGTCAACGAGTGGAGTACGTCCTACGAGCCGATAACCGCCTCACGCAGCGTGTCGTTGAGCCTCGTCTGCCAGCCCCTCCCGCCGTCTCGAAAGTGCTCCACGCTGTCAGCGTCGAGCCGTATATACACCGGCACCTTGGTAGGGGCCTTTTGCCTGCCGCGGGTACGGCGCGACCACTCAACGAGTTCAGGGACAACTTCAATAGCAGGTCGAGCTGGGGTCCTGTGCTCCCAGTGCGCCGAATCATCGGGGTCTTCGGCGATCTGTCGCTGAATCTCGGCCTCTTCCTCGTCCGTCGGGCTGATGTGGTCCGGCTTAAGTTGCGGCATATTCACGCTCCTCCCGCTCGCTGGCCCTCTCCCACCACTCGAAAAGCGTGAAGCGCCAGAACCCGCACGTCCTCCGGCGGAGCCTCCGCCCTGCCATCCGCAAGCTCAAGCGCCGCCCCGTCCTCCAACTCGCTCCGTGACACCCAGCGCCAGCCGTCGCTGAGAGCGGCTCCCGTCCCGGCGAGACGGCAGAAGTAGATCATGTCGATATGGTGATGGAATCCCTGCACGGGGTCGTCGATGTCCTCCACCATGATCGTGAAAGGCGGGAGCACCTGCGTCGGATAGGAGAGATCGATAACCTCGCTCGTCGGTACCACCTCGGCGCGCAGGCCGGTCTCCTCGTGTACCTCGCGTATTGCCGCCTGCACGGGATCTTCGTTCTCTTCGATATGGCCGCCCGGCGGCAGCCAAGCCTTCACCTTCGGGTGCCAGTGGAGCGCGACGCTGTCGTTATGGACGACGAATGCCGTCGCGGTGAAGTGTCGAACGAGTGTCATGCGCTCCGGCTCGCCACCTACTCTTCCGAGTCGTCCGAGTCCGGCTCTTCCTCGAGTTCCGGCTCGGGATCGGGCTGCTGGGGGTTGCGGGCTTTTCTCCTGCGGACCAACACGACCACCACGATGACCACTGCCCAGACCGGGGCGAATATCACGAACCATATACCCAGGGTGGTCAGCCCCAACACAACGGCCGACAGTGACCGCACCGCCCCCTTGATCTGGTCTTCGCCGTCCCATCCGCCAATAGTCCAGCCCAGCGGCTCTCGGACGAAGACGCCGACTACCGACGACTGCTCAACGGGCCCTGCGTCGCTCTGCGCGGTGATCGTCAGTCGCACCTCGTATCGGTATGGACGATGATTGGGGTACGTGTGGGAGGCGACCACCGTCGTCACTCCCTCGGCCACCGAGCCTCCTTCGGGCGCGGAGCCCTCCCCGAAGTCCCAGACATACTTGACGTCCCTGATCTCGGTCGGACGGGTGAACGACCCGCTGAAATGCACGGTATCTCCCGCTTCGATGGAGATGCTCTCGCCCGCAAACACCTCGATAGCCGGGGCGCGTGATACCGTGACGATAACCGTGTCCTCCCCCTCGAACTCACCCGCCTCACCGAAGCCGGATATCTTGATCTGGGCGATATACGGAGAGTCCCGCTCATCGGCGTACACGTGCGTGATAGTGGCGGTCACTCGTTTTGACTCGTCCTCGGTCGGGGCGGTCCGGTTGTTGGAGACCGGACTAGAACCGTCGCCGAAGTCCCACGTGAAGGTGAAGTCCTCAATGTCCGGTGGCGGGGTGAAGGTAGCGCGGAAGCGCACGGGCTCATCGACCGCGGTCGACTTGTCCGCACCCGCGTCGATGCTCATCTTGCCCTTGACCAGTTCCAGACTGACGTTGATAAGGGAGTAGGCAGCAGTCTGCTCGAGGAGCTTGATTCGCCCCTGCAGCCGCTCGATATTCTCCTGCACCTCGCTCAGCGACTGCTGGATCGACAAGGCGTCCTCGACCTTCTCCGCACGGTCGAGCAGCTTGATGAGCGCCCCCTCGGTGGCCTCCAGGTTCGTGAGGCGAGCCTGGATGTCATAGTACTCGTCGGTCACGTCGCGGCTGGACGTGATCTCGCTTTCGACGTCCTGCGCCATGGCCCGCAGCCGCCGGATCGCTTCATCCAGTCGCTCAGCCGGCACGCGGACGGACACGAAGCCAAAACGCTCATCGGCGTGGGACGACGACACGAGCCAACCGCCCATCTCCTCGGCCAAGCCACCGACCGCGTCGATCGACTCTCCCACGTCGCCAACGACAATGCCCATGTCCACCGTCCGCACGATGATGCGTCGCTGCTGGACGAGCGTAGCCGTGTCTCCACCCGGCAGTGACTCACCGCTGTCATCCGCTACTTGTGGGTCTGACAAGACCGAACTGCCAGGCTTTCCAGGCAGTCCCGGCGCTCCCACAACGGCTGCTGCCGCGGCGACAGGAGCGGAGGCGGGATCAGGAGCAGGAGCCTGCCGCTTCACCATTGATCCCCTCCCTGCCTGCGCCTCCTCGGTGCTCATCGCCATGGTGACAGCGGACGCAGGTGCAGCTGCACTCGGGCGATCGTGGTCAACCCCACCGATGAACCACCGCGTAGAACAGCGTCACCAGGCAGGAGGAGGGAATAATCCACATGAAGG
>JAPPDQ010000489.1:2106-7067 GCA_028875495.1 Chloroflexota bacterium | reverse complement strand
TCTCGACAGGCCGATCGATGACGACCTGCCTGCCCTGCACCTTCAGGGGAATCCCGGCCAGCCGACGGCACCAGGCCCACTGCAGGGCGGTGCGGCAGGCGCTGATCGATATCTCCGCCATCGTCCCTTTCAGCTTAGTCCTATCGATGCCCGCACGGCGCGCGCAACGATCCGCCGATCGCCGTTGCCGTCGAGGACTTCCCGCGTTTGGGGGCAACGGTGATGGGAGCGCCGAGCGGCTCAGAGGGCAGGGAAGAGCCCCCACGGGACCCGGCGGCAAGATCGCACCGCCGCGGCGGTTCTCGCACAGAGGCGACGTTGTCCCGGACCCCAGCATCCCCCGAATTCGGGAGGGCGTTGGAGGCGTCCGGTCCCTACTGCCGGTAGGGACCACTCGCTAACGCACCATGCTTTGAGCAGGATCTTTTGGTGGCGGCGAAGAGGCCTCAGCAGCACGCAGGCCTGGAGAGCGGTCGAACCAACCGGCGAGGCCTCCATCCCCGATCGGCGAGCTCGCCGGCGAGAAAAATCGCGCCAGGAGGCGTTTTCAGATCGAGGGTGGACCCCCCAGCACCCTGCAACCGGGCTGATTGACCCCTTCACGGTCAGGTGAATTTAAGCAGTCCAACAATCCGAACTTTAGGCATGGTCCGGTTTGCCGGAGGTACGGACGATTACGTAGCGGTTGTCACGTTCGAGGACTTCCGTAACGGTAGCAGTCCAGGGATCGCCGTTGAGGGGTTTCACGGTGATGCGGCAGCCGACGAGCTCGTCGGGCAGGGTAGAGGTGTCGCCCTTGTAGATTGCGGCCCAGGCGCCTTCGTGGCGCTTCGGTTTCCAGCCAGGGATCGGATCGTCCCGCGAGGCGGTCGGAGCAGGGCCGGTGGCGCCGGGCTTGTCCGTCATGGCGGGGGCAGGCGTCGGAGCATCGAGAGACGGCAGGTCGAACAGTTCGCGGTGATCGGCGCGGGTGACGAAGGCATCGAAGGCGGCATCGAGCCAGGCGCGGAACTTGGGGGAGGCGGCGGGGCAGTCAGGAGGGTTGCTTGCGAGGCGTTTGATGACGTGATCGAAGAACCGCCCCCTGACGATGAGCCGCTGGGTCTCTCGCTTGCGATCGCGGGCCGAGAGTCGTTTGCGGACGCGGCGCCGCTGGTCATGGAGTTTGGCGCGGCGGGTTGTGAGTTCCGATTCGAGTTCCTGGATGCGCTGATCCAGATTCTCAAGCCGCCGTTCATCGGTGATTCTCATTGCTAAATATGGTAGCATTGCTAAAGTTAGAAGGAATATGACACGCAGGAAGGTATCGGTATAACCCCGAAGCAAAGCAAGGGCGCACTTACCTGTTTCTCTTCGAGAAACGTGCGCATCTTCGGCGTTAAAAGCATGGCAATCTACCACTTGCACGTCAATACGGGATCGCGCCAGGGCGGGCAATCGGCCAGCGCGAAGGCCGACTACATCCAGCGCGAAGGGAAATACGACCGCAGGGATAACGAAGTAGCCCACACCGAATCCGGCCACATGCCGAAGTGGGCCGCTGACGAGCCTAACGACTACTGGCAGGGGGCCGACGCCGGCGAGCGGTCCAACGGACGGCTCTTCCGCGAGGTCGAGTTCGCTCTGCCCGTCGAGCTGGACGAGGGCCAGCAGGTGGAGCTAGCGCGGGAGTTCGCACAGGAGATCACGAAGGATGAGCAGCTTCCGTACACGCTGGCCATCCATCGCGGTGAGGCTCGGGACCCCAGCAAGCCCGACAACCCGCACTGCCACTTGATGATCTCGGAGCGGTCCAACGACGGGATCGAGCGATCCGCAGAGACCTGGTTCAAGCGCTACAATGCGGCGGCCCCGGAGAAGGGCGGGGCGAGGAAGAGCACTGCCACGAAACCAAAGGAGTGGCTGGAGGACACCCGCGAAGCCTGGGGGGAGCGTGCGAACCAGGCGCTGGAGCGGGCGGGGATCGACGAGCGGATTCACGAAGGCACCCTGGAGCAGCAATACTGGGACGCGGTGGAGGAAGGAAATGAACACGAGGCCGCACGACTCCAGGACCGCGAGCCCGGCGTGCACCTCGGTCCGGTCGTGCACATGGAAGAGCAGCGGGGGATCGAAACCGAGCGGGGCAGCCTCCACGCCGAGATCGCGGAGCGCAACGCAATCGCCGCCCAGATTGCGGACGACCGCGCCGCAGAGCGCGATCTGCAGAACGAAATCGACAGGACAAGGGACATCGTGACCCGTGAGCTGGCTTCCCTTGGGGAGTCGAAGGTACGCGGCGGACCGGTGAAACCCAAGATGGAGGAAGAAGCCGAACGGCAGAAGACGGACGACATGATGAGCCGCTAAACCATGCCCCCTGATCGCATTCTCGAAGCCCGCAAGACCTACGCCGAGCTCGCAGAGGCCTGCCGGTCGCTCCGCGAGCAGTCAACGGCCTTGGAGAAGAACATCGCCTCCCTGCGCACGGAGGTGTCGGGAGTACGCAGGGAGATGTCGCGATTACACGATGAGGTGGATGAGGAGCGGCAGCGGATTCGAGACGCGGTGGACGAGAGAGCGGCGGCCTTTGCGGATTTCAGGAGAGGGGCGCGGAGGGAGTGGGTATTTCTGGGGGTGTTCATGGTGGGTTGCGGATTTTTTGGAGCGGTCCTGGCCGACATGGCGGCGAGCTTCTCCGAATGGCTGAGGAGCGCGGTTGCGAGTTGGTGGGCGGGTTGATGCCTTCACGCTATGTGCGCCGCCGATAGGCGGCTAGGTCTTCGTCGGTGAGGTCGCTCGCCTCGACTAGCTTGTAGTGCCTCTCCAACGAAATCGCTACTTCATCTTCTGTCTTTTCGAATGTAAAAAGGGCGATGATATCGTCCCTCATAGGGTAGCGCCCACATTGGTGTTGAAATACAACATAAGGCCGGCCGGAGCCTTGTAGTCAGCCCGGGCTCAGCGGCCCCACAAGCCTTATTCAGTGGACCTCCCATGACGTTTGCGTACGGTTCGCCCATATGGAGCGAGCAGCCAACGCTTCGTTCGTGCCGCGTGGCGCGGGAGCCAATGGGGTATCTTTTGCCCGTACCGAGTCGAGTTCGAATCAGAAAGTTGGAAACGCCATTGTCATGCGCGGCCACCGTTCGCACGCGGATGATGCGCCGGTGATCGTCGGACCGTTCGAGAGATTCTCTCACCGTCACGCATTTTGCTGCTGGACGACCTCATGAATCACCGCGGTGACCAACTCACCATGCTTCTTGAAGTCGGCCGGGGAGAGATTGAATATCAGTTTGCCGCCCTTCTCTTCCGCAGCTATGTCGGCTTCCTCGAATCGCGCAGATCGTTCCTCAGTCCAGCCATCACGAATGACCACTCGCAGGTATCTCTTCCGTGGGGCAAAGTGTATGAAGGTCCTGGATCGGGTTCCGTCTGACAAGCCGATGTAGTGCTTGTTGTAGTTCAGTTCATGTTGCGTCTGCGCCTTCCCATTGATGATCTCCAGAATCGCATCGGCGAGCTGGATGATTGATTGGCTAGACCTGTCGATCCACCAGTCGCGGTCCCGGGGCTCTACCTTGATCGAGGGTGTGTCTTCAAGCCTCAGCATGCGCTGGTCGATAACGCGGACAAAGTGAAGGAGGATACGGTCGCCGACCTTCAACGCGTTGAGTTGGATCACCACCAGCGGCACGGTTCCCGCAAGCAGCCCGATCACGTTCAGAAACCGACTCGTAATGTCCTCAGCGATAAGGACCGCACAATGCTCGTATCCTGGATAGCGCCGTCGCTCGATGTCCCAGTATTCGATACACCGGATGATGTGAGACTCGTCGGTCGCCCCAAGCATCAGTTCGACCTCGTAGCGCCGGTCTTCTTCTGGCGTCGTCAGCAGGATATCGAGTCGGCCCGCTCGTTCCTGAGAGCGCTCCCGATCCAGAAGAACGGTCTCACCCAACCCGATGATCGTGGGGTCTTCCGCGATCCGGTCCTGAACCCATTTCTCATTGAACTCAGGGTTGTTTTTGAGCGATATGCGGTCGTGTTTCTCGTATGTCAGATTGGGCATGATTCCGACTCCTCGAACGAGCCTGAAAAAGCGACGGGGTCTAAGTATATGAGCATCTTGGCCACGAGAGGCATATGCAACATCAGATGCCAACGGACGACCGCAGGTTCTGGGGTGTGAACCTCAGCTCAAAGTACCAGTTCTGAATGAGCCAACGGTTCTCGGGTTCTCGGGCCGCGCTGGCGGCCATTCGGCTAGGGACGCCATCAACTGCCGCTGCCCGGCCGGCTACGGGCCGTGAACCGACGGCAGCTCAGCGGGGGTCCGAGAACCGCTGGTTATGTCATCTGCTGAGCTGGCGTACTCGCACAAGGGGGCTCTGATTTCGTTTGCCGGGAAAGCGCACCGGCTCGCGCGACCCGGACGGCCCCTGCGTGTTGTGATTTAGTGCCCTATAAAGGATGTTATTGGGCTGTAGGAGAATTCACCATTGTGGTGATTCCCGAGGCGACCGTGCGCCTCGAGGTGAGCGACAAGTGGGCGGACCTAGCCAAGGCCCGCCAGTTCCAGCAGGAAGGAACTTCGACGAAGACCAGGCGCAGGCGATTAAGGAGGTGGTTGCGTGGCAGCAACGCTAAGGCATATGCTGCGGGCTCTTTTCCATCATCGACGGCTGAACAACCATGCGCAACTCCTACATCGTTACCTATGACATCTCGGACGACAAACGCCTCCGGAAAGTCTTCAAGACCATGCGCGGCTTCGGCGATCATCTGCAGTATTCCGTCTTCGAATGTCAGTTGACGCCGACGGACCTGGTTCGCCTGCGGACGGCGTTGTCGAAGGTGATTCACCACACCGATGACCAAGTTTTGTTTGTCGATCTCGGTCCGGCAGAGGGTCGCGGCGATCGCGTGATCGCGGCGTTGGGGCGGCCGTATACATCAGTGGATGCGCCTTGCCTGGT
>JAPPDQ010000489.1:0-2096 GCA_028875495.1 Chloroflexota bacterium | reverse complement strand
GTGAGAGGCGGTCGATGAGCACATCGGTCCGGAAGGAATGCGAGGACGAGCATGAGTACTCGTCACTGCAGTTGCTGCACAACAGCATGAATGCGAGCCGATAAGCATGGCGTCCTCTCCCATCCACAGCCCCCAAGCGGAACCCGAACGCCGCGCACTGCCCGACTACATGCCGGCGCGGATGATCAACGAGTTCGTCTATTGTCCGCGGCTGTTTTACTACGAACAGGTCGAGGGGTTGTTCGCGCACAGTGCGGACACGATCGAAGGCGAGGCGCAGCACAAGCGCGTCGACAAGGAAGGCAAAGACCTCCCCCCAGCCGAGGAGCTCGAAGAGGAGGAGATACGCACTCGCTCGCTGATGCTGGCGAGTGACCGCCACCGCGTCATCGCCAAGATGGATTTGCTGGAGGTGGCCGATGGAGCGGTCACGCCGGTCGACTACAAGCACGGGCGTCCACGCGAGACGGACCAGGGCATCGAACTCTGGTCCACTGACCGCATACAACTGGCCGTTCAGGGGCTGATCCTGCGGGACAACGGCTACCGCTCGGATGAAGGGATGGTCTTCTATCAGAAGACTCGGCAGCGCGTACGGGTCGAGTTCACCGTCAAGCTGATGACCGAGACCCTGGAGACGATTTCACGGGCATGGGAGACGGCCGCGTCCGAGCAGATTCCCGCGCCGCTCGTGGATTCGCCCAAATGTACGCGCTGCTCGCTCGTCGGCATCTGCCTGCCCGAGGAAACACACCGTTTGCGGGGCGAACGGCCCGAAGCGGCGCCGCAGCTCACCCTGTTCGACGAGACGCGCAACGACCGGCTCAAAAAACCACCGGGCCGCGAAACACGCCTCCTGGTGACGCCGAGGACTGATCTGCGCCCGCTGTATTTGAACTCACAAGGGCTGAGGGTGGGCAAGTCGGGCGCAGTCCTGCGCATCAAAGAGAAAGACACCGTGCGGCAGGACGTGCGGATCGGCGAGCTGTGCCAGGTCAACCTGATGGGAAATATTCAGATGAGCACGCAGGCAGTGCAGGAACTGTGCTCGTCGGAGGTCCCGATCTGCTACTTCTCGCGCGGCGGCTGGTTCTACGGGATTACGACGGGGCTCAATACGAAGAATGTGTTTCTGCGGCGGTCTCAGTTTCGGCTGGCCGAACAGGAATGGTACTGCTTGCGGTTGGCGCGTCGGTTGACGGCGGGGAAGATTCGCAATCAGCGAACCATGCTCTTGCGCAATCACGTGGAGCCCGACAAGCGCGTCTTGCGCGAGCTCAAGGAGATGGCCGGCCGGGCCGAGCGGGCGGACAGCCTGGAGGAGTTGTTGGGCATCGAGGGGAACGCGGCGCGACTGTATTTCGGCTCGTTCGCCGGGATGATCAAGATGGAGCCGGAGGACGGCGCGACGGATGCTTTCTCATTCGACTTCCAGAGGAGGAATCGGCGACCGCCGCGAGATGCGGTGAACGCATTGCTGTCGCTGGGCTACAGCCTGCTGACGAAGGACTTCACGATCGCATGCTACGCCGTGGGGTTCGATCCGTTGATGGGTTTCTACCACCAGCCACGCCAAGGCCGGCCGGCCTTGGCGCTCGACTTGATGGAACCGTTCCGTCCGCTGGTGGCGGACTCTGCCGCCCTAAGCGCGATGAACACGAAAATGGTCACGCCGAAGGACTTCATCCGAGCCGGCAGGGCGGTGGCTTTGAGAGCAGAAGGGCGCAAGGCTTTCTTCCGTGCCTACGAGTTGCGAATGGATACCCTGGTAACTCATCCGCTGTTTGACTACCGGGTGAGCTATCGTCGTCTGTTGGAGATTCAGGCGCGCTTGCTGGCCCGGCACATCGAGGGAGAAGTTGAGGAGTACCCTGTTTTTGTGACGCGGTGAAGTTTGCGAGAGGCGAGGTGGCGCGCAATACGCCGTGGTCGCTCGCGACGAGCTAATCGACTGTGTCAGTTGACTTTGAGCGAAACAGACAAGCCAGGAACCGAGTCGAATGGAGTGGTTGAGTCCGAGTGCTCGCAAACACTGGCGTAGGTCTTTGAAAACTAAATACAATAGATGGAAATAGCATTCCATCTATTGTATTTAG
>JAPPDQ010000062.1:3028-7071 GCA_028875495.1 Chloroflexota bacterium | reverse complement strand
GGATCCGTTCGTGGAGAGCTTGTCGAACCGTGAACGGATCCGGCGACTTATTAAACACCCTCTGAGAGTTCGTCAAGAGTCATGGCCGCTTCTCAACACCCAGAAACTGAAGACCGCCCACTCAACACCGACCGCATCGTCGTATTGGGAACGACAGGCGCAGGGAAGACCACGCTTGCCGCGGAGATTGCGCGGGTGTTGGACATGCCACATTTCGAGTTGGACTACTACCGGTTTCGTCCGAACTGGGTCGAGACACCCAACGACGAGTTCAGGGAGAGCGTGAGGGAGGCGTTGCGGGGCGACAGGTGGGTGGCGGACGGCAACTATGGTCTCGCGCGAGATGTCATCTGGCCGAGGGCCACTCTGCTGGTGTGGCTGGACTTCCCGATCTACGTGGTGATGTGGAGACTGTTCTGGCGGACGATAGGTCGTGGGGTGTTTCGGAAGAAGCTCTGGCACGGAAACAGGGAGAAGCTCTGGTGGCACTTCGTGACGCGCGATTCGCTGTTTCTGTGGGCGCTGAAGACTCACTGGTTCCGTCGGCGGCAGATACCGTCGCAGTTGGCGCGGCCGGAGCACGGTCACCTGGAACTGGTGCACCTGCGGTCGCCGAAGGCGACGCGGGCGTGGCTTAGGGGGCTGGCGGGGTGATTTGGGGCGAAAGTCGGGAGACTACATCGGTAGGTATCAGAATAATTCCCTAAGCGCCTCTTGGGGCGCGACGGCGCGGATCGGAGAGCGTTCGTAGTCCTGGACGTTCCTGGTGACTATGTGTCGAGCCCCGCAGGCACGGGCGGCAGCGACCTGCATGGCGTCCTCGAAGTCCTTCATGGGCAGCTCGGCGGCATAGCGGATGCCTTCGGTGTCGGTCGTAGCCACTGCCACGAATCCGGTTAGCTCGACGATGAAATCGCGGGCGCTGACACCTCCTAGCGCCGGGGTCACGACGTAGTAGAGGTTCGACACGGAGTGCCACGCGATGCTCGCCGCCTCCGCTCCGTGCTCGACCCGATCGAGGAGTTCCGCAGCCGGGTCGGAGTGCGGACGCCTGTCGAGGGCGACGTCGATGAGCACGTCGGTATCGAGAAGTATCATCGGAGGTACTTCTCAGCCAGGGCGTCATAGCGCGGATCACCTTCACGCTCCGCCGCCTGAAACTTGCCTCGCCAACGGGAGGAGAAGGACGGCTTGCCCTCCCCTGCCATTTCTCTGAGGAACTGTTCGACCAGTGACGATAGGGAAACGCCGCGAGAGCGGGCGTACCGCTTGGCCGCCGGAAGGAGACCGGCGTCCACCGTGATAGTGAGTTTCTGCTTCATCGTTGGTTGACCCTGTATAGTAGTATACGAATAATAAACAGAAGTATACGTATTTCTTAAGGGCTGTTCAAGGGAACCGTGCGCGGAAGATTAAAGCTAGTGGTTCAACACCCTAGTGTTGAAGGGTAGCGAGGCTATGACTCGATAGGGGCGGGTTTGAAACCCACCCTGTCGTTGTACAACCCAATTCCGACCCCAACCTCTACCCGTCATTCCAGGGTGAATGCCTATCCCATACCCCTATTTGACACGCAAGAACGCATGTACGATACTACACATGAGCAATTGACCACTACCCAATCAGTCCATATCGAGGAAAGGTGCGAAGCGGCACAAAATGACACAGTTGGAAGAGAACTTTTGCGAAATACCGGCGCTCTCCATTCGCCAACTCACATCACCGCCATCATTCTGCGATGCCATCCAACTTTACAATAACAACCGGAAATGCCACAAAATGTCACTCCACGCCACAAATTCCCCCTTTTCCGCTACCTCCTCCCCCCATCCTCTCCCCCACGACGGGAGAGGGAGTCAGGCACGGCGCTTCGGGGCTGTCGTAGCGTGGTTTGTGGTTTGGCGAATTGGCCGTGAACGGTTGGTTGCGCCTGAGCGCACCTCCGTCAGCCAACCATTCGTTCGATGACACGGTCAAACATCCGGTCGCTGACGAGTTTGCGCAGGAGGAGTGCGGCCTTGGCGTACTGTCCGGCGGCATAGCGGGTCTTGGGTCGCTTGGCGCGGACCGCCTTGAGGACCGTGTCGGCGATGACCGACGGCGTCGATCCGCCCTCGTAGCTGTCAATCCCTTCCGTCATCCTGTTGACGATGCCGGCATATGGGGAGTTTGACGAGCGCTCGACCATGGGCTCGAAGGCGACATGCCCAAACTCCGTATGGATGAGTCCGGGCTCGATGATGATGACGTCGACGCCAAAGCTCTTGAGCTCGAACCTCAGGCAGTCCGACCATCCTTCAAGCGCGTGCTTCGTGGCGATGTACCAGGATCCCAGCGGGGCATGCATCTTCCCCGCGATGGAAGAGACGTTCACGATCTTCCCCGCGCCCCGCTCTCGCATGTGCGGGAGGACGAGCTGGGTCAGCCGCGCCAGTCCGAACAGGTTGACCTCGAACTGGTAGCGCGCATCGTCCAGCGGTATGTCCTCCATAGGTCCGTACAGTCCGAAGCCGGCGTTGTTGACGAGGATGTCCACGCCCCCCTGTTCCTCACTGATGCGCTCCACGCCCGCAACGAGGTCTTCCTCCTTGGTGACGTCCATCTCCAGTACGACGGCGCCCAGATCTTTGAGGTCTCGCATGTTCTCGACGCGGCGCGCTGCTGCATAGACGGCGTAGCCCGCCTCCAGCAGCGTCTTCACCGTCGCCTTGCCTATGCCGGCCGAGGCCCCGGTCACCAACGCGGTCTGGCGGTTCGAAGTGGTCATTTGGCAGTTTCTCCGGTTGATTTGCTCAGTCGTAGGCTATGGCTGAGGCAGTTCAGCGTCAAGTGGAGCCGGGATTTTGGGGTGCAGACTCCAGGAAGGTTATTGGGCGTCTAACAAGCACCATTGCGTGCCGGCGCCGCACTTTCATCGTTAGCGGGATGGGGCGTCATCCATGCCTTCCGCACGACGGGCGATGGAGTTGACGAGTCCACCGAAGATCCAGGCATGGAAGGGATAGAGAATATACCAGTAGGCCAGCCCAGCGAGTCCCCTGGGGTCGAACGCCGCGGTCTGCACCAACTGTGTGGTGTTATCGGCAGCTTGGCGGGCCTCGTATTGGAGCCAGGCGCTTCCGGGCAGCTTCATTTCGGCCCTCAGGCGGACCATGCGGTCGGCTTCCAGGGCCTCGACTCGCCAGAAGTCGAGGGCGTCGCCGACGCGCAGGTGGTCGGGATGGCGTCGCCCCCTTCGGAGACCGGCGCCTCCGAGCAGGCGGTCGATCATGCCGCGAATGCGCCATGCCCAGTTGGCGAAGTACCATCCCCGGTCAGCGCCGATGCCGGTGAACACGCGGAAGACCTGCCGGGGCTGAGCGGCGACATTGCGGCTCCGGCGCTCTAGGATCAACCCGTTTCGGGACTCGAGGCGTACCTGCTCCTGTGACGTTGCGGCTGTGCCCGCGGCATCGCTCCACGCGGTGTCAATGCGTCCCTCGTAGAGGTCTTTCAATACGCTGTCGATGGCGGAGGCGTAGTCTTTCGGTGCGATGTGTGGGAAGAGGGTACGGGCGAGGTCGCTTGTCACGACGACGTTGTTGCGAAGGCCGTCGACGAGGGCCACGGCGATTCCGGCGGGAATGGGCGTCATCCAGTGGACCCAGTAGGAGGAGAGGCGCGGAGTCAGGACCGGGACGGGGATCAGCAGCCTTTTGAGGCCTCTAGCCCTCGCATAGCCCAGCATGAGCCCCCGGTAGGTGGTCGTGTCACTGCCGCCGATCTCGACGGTGCGACCGACGCTGTCCGGCGTGTTGAGAGCGGAAACAAGGTATTCGAGGAGGTCGTCGACGGCAATGGGCTGTATGCGTGAGTAGATCCACTTTGGGCAGACCATGACGGGCAGACGCTCCACCAGATAGCGGATCATCTCGAAGGAGATGCTGCCCGATCCGACGATGACGGCGGCGCGGAACTCGGTGACAAGGACCCCGCCCTCGCGGAGCGCCTGTCCCGATTCCTGCCGGGAGCGCAGGTGGCGGGCGAGGTTGGCTTCCGGGTCT
>JAPPDQ010000062.1:0-3018 GCA_028875495.1 Chloroflexota bacterium | reverse complement strand
TGCCGAGTCGCCGGGTGCGCCGAGGGATAGGCTGCGGCCGGCGCCCGCTTCCTTGGCCGCATGACCGAAGGCCCGGGCGGCGCGCATATCGACTTCGTGGAATCTCGGGCCCCTGGACATGCTGTGGATCAGGTAGTAGGCGATGTCCACGCCTGTGAGGGCTTCGGTCAGTGTTTGAGGGTCGAGGGCGTCTCCGACGACCACCTCGACCTGGTCGTGCCAAGGGCGAGAGATCACTCGGTCGCGGCTGCGGACGAGTACGCGAACGCGACGCCCCTCCTCGACGAGACGGGGAACGAGCCTGCCGCCAATGTATCCCGTTGCCCCCGTGACCAGAATCATCGGTTGATCGATCATTCAACCCGTTCCCTTGCGATTGTGCTTCACTTTTCGGAGCCGATGGGCTTAGAAATCAACGCAACGCGGCGAATTGCCCTTCGACAAGCTCAGGGCAAACGTGTCTTGCGTTGCATCCGTGTGCAAAGCAAGGGCTTCGAAGCGTGAGGTAGATTGGTATGGAAATAGGCCCCCGCAAACCCGTTGTAGGGGCAACCCTTGTGGTTGCCCGCCGCCGCTCCGCATACATTTTCATTGCTGGTTGTGCAGGCCGCAAGGCTGCATGAGTGATTCCTTATTCATGCGTGCTCAGCGGATTCGCCGGTGTAGAATGCCGTCGTGCGCATTGCGGCTTCGCGGGCGGCTTCGGGGTCGGTTCCGGCCGCGACGGCGGCTTGTCCCCACGCCTCGCTGCTGCCTGTGATGATCGCCTTGCCGTCGGGCGAGGTGGCGAACTCCACTTCGTCGGGCATTGGCGCGGTTGGATCAGCGATATGGAGGGCGAGTCCCAAGAGGGCCAGCTCCCAGCCGACGCCGGTCGCGCCCGGGCCGTACTGGTCCCAGTGGGGAGAATGGAGGGACGTGTGCGTGAGGGTGAGGCGCGCGCGGCCGGCTCCTTCGTCGGGGAAGCGAATGTCCACCCAGCTCACGTCTCCGGCGAACTCCCATGTGAGGGCAATGTGCGAGAGCGGTTCACACGCCGTAATCGTACCTCCCGCGTTGCCTTCCAACTGGTAGCGACCTCCGAGTTCGAGATCACCGGTGATCGGCAGAGACCAGCGCGGGATGCGGTCGGCGTTCGTCATTGCGTCCCACAGGTCGTCAAGCGTGGTCGCGTAGCTGCGAGAGAGGGTGGGAGCGTGAGCGTCTTGTCCGTCGCGTTCGAGGGACGAGACGGAGCGGTCAACGGCGTCGAGGTGACCTTGGACATCGAAGTTCATAGGGCTTCCTGCTTTCTTATTGGAACGTCGGCAGTGCGGGCCAGTTTGTGGGGCTAAGTATATTGTTCTTTTTCTCCAGCATGAACCCCCACTCAAATAGTGACGCAGTTACGGGCTGAGGCTTTCTAGGGACCCGCGAAGTTAGTTCAGCCAGCTATCGACACTTTTCTGCTCGATCCACAAACCTGTAGAGTTTCCTTTTCGCCTGCGCCTACACGTGCTCTCCACATTTACTTCCAAGGATGCATCAATCTTGAAGCGACGCTGTCCTGTTGGGTAGCATTAGCATGAAGCAATTTGTGGCGTTGACACGTGCGATGGCCCGCAGTTACGCTAGGGTGAGGAGCATTTTGATCTAAAGGAAGAGGATACGGTTCTGGGCATTGCTAGTTGTAGCGTCGGATCTTTGTGGGAGGCATTCGGGAGTCATCCACATCAGGGCCGTGTGCCTTTAGGGCCTACTGGTTAGGGCTGCGAGGTGTGGCTATTGAGTAGCGAAAGAACTAGAGTGGATCAGCCGATCCGTCAGTCGGAGTCAGAGGAGGATCTTTTGACTCTACGAGCTGAGATCCGACAACACTACGCGACGACGGCCGACCTCCATGAGTTAGAGACACGCCTGATCAAAGAAATGGGAAAGCAAGTCAAGTGGCTGGTCGGGCTGCAACTGCTTGGAGTGACTGGTGTCGCTGCTATCATGGGTGCCTTGGCTGCGATCATGAAGCTCTAGGAGGAGGAAACGACTGGGAGGAAAACAAATGGCGGAGATACAGTGGGAGCGACCTGGGGTTCGTGTAGTCGAGGGTGTAAGCAAGAGCGGTGCCCAATGTTGGATCAATTGGCACTTTAAGGAGATTGCTCTAGGCGTGGGGTTGGATGGTCCGCCTGTGGTCGGTGGGGAATACACCGCATACAGAGATGGGGAGCGTGTTGGAGATGTTTTTCAATCGGTCGCGGACGCGAAGTCGGAGTTGGAAAAAGCCGACACCCTTGCTGCAGCGATAACATAGTCCCGTTGCGTAGCCATCCGCTTCTTCGAAAGTAAAGTGCTTTGTACTCGAAGTACTTTACCCAAATTATTGTCGTAGCTAGGAACTTCCGTCCCTAACATGGCCGAATCTAAACTGAGTTGTCAGCTAGGCCGCATATGATAGGCGATCAGACGCCAACTCAGCTTCCCAACTCTTGAAGACCACCTCGACTGACGGATGTGTCTTGTAGTGTTGGCCTGATTACCGGTAAAGGTCGCCAAACATTGGGTTGGGACAGATATTCTCCATCGGGACATTGCCTTTCAGATGGGGATACTCCCTACTTGTGGTTCCCCGCGAGACGGCCGGTGCGTAGACCTCGGTGTCCAAGGATAGGGAGACTAAGGCGCAAATGGCCGGTGTTACACTCTTGGAGTGTTTACGGTGGGAGACACAAGTTAGCCGCCTGATCCGCAACTCATCATTCCAGAGCCTGAGGGCATATCAGGCGCCGTCAATGCCTTCGACCCACCAGTGACGCTCGTTGACCTTCAGATTCTCGGCTTCATAGGCGATGCTGGACTGGATGAGGAGCCGGTTCGGCACCGAGGGATCGTACTTGCCGATGACTTCATTGGCCGAGTAGGCGTCGCCACCGCCCTCGCCGGGGCCCCTGTGATGGAGGATTCTTCCTTCGTCCCAATGTATCCCGTCGAGAGACGAGTAGAGAACCAGATGGCGGGGGTCGCGGCTGTGGCTGCCGGAGCGAC
>JAPPDQ010000134.1 GCA_028875495.1 Chloroflexota bacterium | reverse complement strand
CGGTCTGTCCCACGCCCCGAATGAAGACTTGCGATGCCGACTTGGCGCCGACGAATGCGGCGGATGAATTGAACGCGAGGTTGGGCGTGGCGTAGGAGAGCTGATCGGTCGCGTCGACCTGCTGAAGCCGGAGCTCCCTTCCCGACAGCGCCGTTATGGCGATGGGGACCTCCTGCAGGATCTCCGCCCGGTTCCTGGCCGTGACCACGATGGATTCCAGCACAAACACGCTGTCCGGATCAGGAGGGGGAGGAGGATCCTGCGCGTCGAGGGGCGCGGCGACAACGGCCAGATGGACTACCACCATGAACGGAGTCTTGCGAACGGCAGCGGGTTTGATCACGACGAGGCGTCCGCAAGTATGCTGTCAAGAATCGCATCCGCGCCGGCTTGCAGCCCGGAACCGATCTGTTGGGCGGCCTCAAGGAGTCCGTTCTCGGACGCAATCAGAGGCAATCTGTGCCGCAACGAGTCGAAGACGTTCGACTCTCCGTCTCCGAAGGACATGAACTGGCGGGCCAGCGCGACCAGGTTCGGTGCCAATTCAGGGCCTCCCGTTTCGTCCAGAGCCTCGATGCTCCTCTCAAGCCGATGAGACGCAGTGATGAAGCGCTCTTCGCCTTCCCCGATCAGCGTGGGCTCCGTCATGATGATGGCAATGACCAACCCTGAGAAAGTGCGAAACAGCGAGTTGTAGGCCGACGCCAGGTGCCAGTAGCGCAAGAACTCCACTTGCGACAACGGGTCTGAACCGGCAATGCCCACGTCCCGGAACTCGCTCCTGCCGGTCAGCATGTAGTACAACTGGTTGTCCAGGCTGGAGACCACGGCGGGATCCAGGTGGTAATCGACCAGGCTCCTCAGCTCCGCCCGCCGCTGCGCGACCGATTGCAAGGCCGCGGCCAGCTCGGGACGGCCGTTCAGAATCCGTTCGGTGACCGAATCCAGTCGGTCGATCTCAGGGTACAGGCGCGCCAATGCGGCGCCGTAGCCCAGGTCCTCCAACGTGTCCAGCGCCTGGCGCATGCCTGAAATGTGGCCCGCGAGCGCCGCGCGAATCCCCGGAAGATCGGCCAACGGCGTGTTGGCGGTGGTTTGGCCGGCCGCGTGGCGTGCGGCGGCGGACGTATGCTGCTTTACGGCCAGGACGGCCCGCAGAGCCCTTGCCGTCCCGGCTGTGGCATCCATGAGTTCCAGTGTGCCAATCGCCTGTTCAAGCGCCGCGTCGGCCTCGCTTCGGAGGGAGGCCGAGACGCTCGCGACCGCAGCGGCAAGCCTCTCTTCCTGGTCCGTCAGCCGAAAGCGAGTCTTCATGAGATCGATGAGGTTCGCTTCTCCGTACGCGGCATCCAGCAAGTCACGGGCAAGGGAGAGCAGCCCGGGAGCCAAATGGTCGTGATCGACGTTGGCAAGGCTCTCGATGTTCTCCCGAAGCTGGTACATCGCCATGTGCGCGTTCTCTTCCAGGGTGGCCATGAACTCGCTGTCGGGAAGCCGCGTGGTAACTTCCAGCGCGATGTAGCCCTGGTCCACCTGTTGGATCATTAGCGCCAAACGCACGTAGAGCAGCAGGTCCTCGACCGAGACTGCGCGGGCAGTCCGGGACGCCTGAGCTTCGGCGTCTCCGGTGCTGGAAACCATGCTGTAGAACAGATCGTCCTCGCTGACAAGAGCGGCGGGCAGCAGTTGCCAACTGGTTGCGGCGATGAGTTCCTGGCGGCGGCTCTGCGACTCGTGCAAGACCTGGGCGACCCGCTGCCGACCATCTTCGATCCGCCGAGCGTTGAGCGTCAGGTCGTCGAGCAACCCACCCATGCGGCCTGCGACCTCCTCGTAACCGGCGCTCGCGAGCAGATCGATCTGCCGACGCATCTCCGTCGCATGGGCGTCAATGGACGCTCTCGACTCCGCCATCGCTTCGGAGGTCGTTTCGGCACGGGTCCGCACGGAGGCGGTGGTGGCCAACGATTCCGCGCCGCGCGCCACGGCCAGCGCGGCGGCAGTCGCGCGGATGTGGGGAGACACGTCGTCCGCGGAATCCGAGTTCGCGCCCTCCTGCCCGTTCGCAGCGGCTCCGCAAACGGCGGTTGCGAGAAGGGAAACCGTCGCGACAGCCAATCTGACCGACACGGGCAAGCGTTCCATCACAGCGGCTCGTCGAGACTGGTCACCTGGACGAGTCTGCCCTGTTCGTCGATCACCGTCATGATCACTTCGTCAGAGCCCTGATTGTCGCCCGGCCCGTATTGCAGCCTCATGCCGGAAAGATCGATCGACTGCGACTCTTGAAGGGCGGCCAGGAAGCAGCCGCGAGTCAGATCTTCGCAGGATTCGAGTCCGAAGATCGCTAGCCGCCCGGCCAAATAGCCCTCAAGGGAGACGAATCCGGGTTCGGCATCCGCGTCGAACGAGGCGAGCGCGGCGAGGTACTCCGCCACCACCGGCGTGCCGGCATCGTCAGGCGCCGGGACCACCTGAGTAACGAAGACACCGAGCGCTTCATCCCCGAGTTCGCGCGCCAGCGCGTTGCCGCCGACGAACGAGACAGCGAGGAAGATGGGGTCGATGTCGACTCGTAGCAGGGAAACGGCCCGGGCGACCGGCTGGTAGGCCCCGATCATGATGACGGCCTCGGGATTGGCTGCCGCGATCTGGTACACCGCCGCCTTGACCGCGCTTGAGTTGCGTTCGTAGTACCAGGTTGCAACGGGTTCGAGTCCGCGCCGATCCAAAGCCTCAAGAACACCGGTCAAACCCGACTGGCCGTAGGAGTCGTTCTGGTACATGACGGCGACTCTGGTCACGCCCAGATCCGCAGTCAGCCGTTCGACCATATGCTCGGTCTCCTGCGCGTACGACGCGCGTAGATTCACCACCGACTTCAATTCGGGGTTGCGCAGAAAGCCGGCGCCCGTGAATGGCGCCAGAAACGGCACCGCTTCCGAATCGGCCAGCGGGGCGGCGGAACGCGATGTGGGTGTGCCTACCGCTCCGATCAGCCCGAACACCTGCTCCCTGGCAATCAGATCGCTGGTGTTCGCGTAGGCGAAGCCCGGTTCATACCGGTCATCCATGGCAACCAGTTCCAGCATGCGGCCGTGTACGCCGCCAGCGGCGTTCCGTTCATTGAACGCCGCTTCAATGCCCATCCGCATGGCTTGGCCTCGAGCCCATGTATCGAGCGTGTCTGGAGGGCATGCGTGGCTTCCTATCGGATCTGGACCGAACTGAGAGGACCCTTCATCCGAGCGCGCTGAGCGACTTTCGCGCTGTCCTGGAAAAGGTCGATCAACACCCCAACGAGCGCTATTTCATCCTGAAGTCCATCGTTCTCAACAACCTCTATGGCGTCGACATCATGGACGAGGCCGTAGAGATCTGCAAACTGCGCCTTTTCCTCAAGCTGGTGGCCCAACTCGCCAACTACGAGCAGATCGAGCCGCTACCCGATATCGACTTCAACGTCCGCGCAGGCAATGCCTTGGTCGGTTTCTCTTCTCTGGAGGCGGTCCGTCGCGCAATGACGGTGACTGCGGAAGGACAGTACCGTGCCTCTTCTGACGAAGACCGCGCTGCCGTTGCTCGCATTGAATCGGACGCTCGCCGTGCCGCCCTCGCGTACGATGCCTTCCGTACGCGCCAAACCGCGCTCCATGGCAGGCCGACCGCCACCGACAAGGAGGAGCTTCGTGCTCGCCTTGGCCGACTCGATGGCGAACTCAACCGGTACCTCGCCGCAGAGTATGGAGTGTCTCTGGACAATGCCGAAGCACTGGCGCGCTGGCGCGCCACACACTGTCCTTTCCACTGGTTTGTCGAGTTCTACGGGATCATGGACAGCGGCGGGTTCGATGTCGTGATCGGGAATCCACCGTACGTGGAGTATAGGAAAGTACGTGAGGACTACCGAATCCGCGGCTTTTTGACGGAGTCATGTGGCAATCTCTATGCATTCGTGATGGAACGATGCAAGGAGATCATGAGCAGACAGGGGTCCATCAGCATGATCGTCCCCCTAAGTGGTCACAGTACTAGGCGGATGACACCCCTAGTCAACCGATTCTATCGCACGTTCAGCTCCCTACACCTCTCTACATTCAGTGGCGACGCTAATCCAAGTAGGATGTTCGATGGCGTGAAATTCCGCTTAGCCATTTTCGTCGCGTCTGGCAGGAGTGGAGGAGTCTTCACGACACGCTACATGCGATGGTATGCGACCGAGCGCGACAACTTATTCACTGGACTAGAATACACGCCCCTCGGCGCTCCATCGTCGCACGCGTCAATACCCAAGGTGTCCAGTGCCGTACATCGCAATGTACTGGCGAAGCTGGCCGGTCATCGAACCGCGACCCCCAGCGCACTGCGCCGATCAGGCGATCGCATCCTGTACCACGGTGCACCGGTTAACTGGATAAAGGCACATACCCGCCAACCGTACTTCCATAGAGCTAGGGATGGGCACACTACGTCATCCGAAATCAAGAGATTCCGCGTCTCTGAGCGGAGCCGGGGCAGTGTTCATGCGATATTGTGTAGCAGCACGTTTTTTGTTTGGTGGCTGTCGTGGGGCGATTGCTATCACCTGAACAAGGCCCAGGTCGAGGCGTTTCCGATGCTTCGATCTACGCGTCTAGAATACCTTTCCGGAGTGCTTGAAGAGGACATGACGGCGAAGACAAGACGGCGGGTCTATCACTACAAGACTAGCGGACGCGTCGAGTATGACGAGTTTTACATGAAGCTATCCAAGCACATCATCGATGATATTGATCGCGAGCTGGCCAGGCACTATGGCTTCACGGATGAGGAACTGGATTTCGTTCTGAACTATGACGTCAAGTACCGTCTCGGACAGCGAAACTAGGTCGTCCTAGTACTACACTAAAGCCAACTGAGGCTCCGAGCCCTAGGACTGTACGCGTTTTGCGACACCGTCCCGCCGATAGCGCGGGTTAGCTTGCCCCCATGGTCGACGCCACCACAGTCGGAGAAAGATGAGACGCTTTGCCTCGTTGATAGCAGAGCAACCGGCCAAGTGTCTGAATCGGTGCCAAGCCCATCCTTTGCGCCGATCCCCGTCTACCGCTGGACTAACGGCTAGAAACGCTGGAAGACGTTTAGCAATAGCACTTCGAGATGATGGGCCGCCGTATTTGCACGGATTTGCAGGGAACTCGGATGCCCACAAGCATTGCGACGATCCAAACAGGCCTTTAGCTGTGTCTTTACGTTGCGACCAATGATCGACAGGGAACCAATGATGTCCAAGAAGACGCTTTCCTTCATCCTGCTGAGATCATCCGTCGTCTTGGCGCTTCGCCACCTTTGGTTCCGTCGTGTCGCTTCCCGGTTGAAGGCACGGAGATGGTGTGTGTGAACGTTTCCATACATTACCGCCACCGCCCCCACCCATGACATGATGATCGCCGACCGATAGAACCCTGCCTCGTAGCAGCTGACGGCTTCCTCCACATACGATCGAGTATCGGGGTCGGGAATCCCTGAAAGCTGTCGTCGCAGATCAGTGGCCACGCTTGCATGACCAGCGCGGTCGAATGAGACACCGACAGCCGCTAGGTGACCCCTACCCGCTTCGGAAATCTCCCATCCTTCCGGCGTTCTGATCGCCTTCCCTTTTGACGCGACCAAGTATGCTGACACATTCCAATGGCCAGGCTCCCGAAAACCCGCTTCGCGCGCCCGGAGTTTGACATCCTTCACTTGGCACGGATGGTCAAAGGACGCAAGAACAATAAGCAGTTTATCGATTCTGGCGTATTCACCGTGAAGCAAGCGCTTCAGATCACTGATGGCCAGCGAGCGTTTCACTAAGCTC
This sequence comes from Chloroflexota bacterium, assembly GCA_028875495.1. Lineage (GTDB taxonomy): Bacteria > Chloroflexota > Dehalococcoidia > Lucifugimonadales > VXLM01 > VXLM01. The sequence continues at coordinate 1,241 of JAPPDQ010000134.1, read as the reverse complement.
CTCTCTCGCCGCCATCGCCAAGGCATACTTCTTCTCGGCGACCTGGCGAATTCGATCCTTCTTTACCAACCGCCTGAGGTACGGAGTCAGATTACTGGTCATACTTGGTTTGTAGTAAGCAGGTGCTTCTCGCATCGTTTTCCGAATGTCGTCTCTAGAAAACACTTCCTTTCCCTCCGACAAGCTAAGGTAGGCCGCCGCCGCCATTACCATGTCGGGCCCCGAGTCCACGTCGAGCGCGGTTGCTATCGTCGTCACCGACAGGCGCGTGGAGGATTGGGAAGGAGGATCTTTTTGACCATTCGCTTTCTTTGTCGCTTCACCAGACGGTTTTGGGCCTTCATCCTGTTCATGGAGAACAGATACTTGTTGCAACAGTGGGATGAGGTCAGCCGTCAAGAAGGAGGCGGGGCCTTCATACTCAACCTCAAGGTCGCCAAGTTGCACTCTTATCCTCGCGCAGTTGTCATCCATGACCTGGGGCTTTCTTCACCTCGGTTGCTGGGTTAACGATCGTGTCCATAGGCAATGACATTCGTCTTCTCGAAGATGGAGATGCTCTGCCACAATGTCAATCGCTCGTTCGCCTCACGGCCACCCGTCGCGCCCCAACACGGTCGCCCCCAGCTCCAACCCCCTCAACACGGCCTCGCCGTCCCGCTGCTCTCCCACCCCACGCCCACCACCACCCCGCACGACCCCCCTCGCGACACCATACCCCCACCACCCCCCGGCACGGTCTCCGCCATCCCGAGATCCCTCAACACCTCATTCACCTCCCCCAACTCCGCCCCCCACACCCCCTCCAGCTCCCCAATCAACCCCCCCAACCTCTCCACCATGATCTCAAACACGGCATACATCCCACTCCCCGGCCGCCCATCCCCCCGCTCAGACATCGACAGCAGATTCGCCAGCCGATTATTCACCTTGATCGGGAAGTTCAGGGGGTCCTGGTTGGACCGGTTCCGCACCTGGTAGATCTCGCCCTCCACGGCCGACGCGGCCGTCCGCAGGCGCTCCGCCGCCGCGATCAGCGTTTCATCATCGTCCGCCGCGGCCAGGCGCTCGTCCAGCTGCGCCTTCACGTCGCGGATCGCGATCACGGCCGAGTTCGCCGCATCCACCTGGTCGCGGATCCGGACGCCGAACTCGTACTGGGCCTGCAGGTCCTCGACCGTGACGTCGGTGATCCAGGGGTGCGGCACCACCTCGACCTGGGCGACCGAGACCGCCCAGGT
>JAPPDQ010000035.1 GCA_028875495.1 Chloroflexota bacterium | reverse complement strand
CACGCGGTGTGGATGCCATCGCTGGTGGACGCCAAGAAGTACAAGTACTTGCCGGACTCGTCCCACAGGGGAGTGCTTGCATCCACCGTGTCATCGGTGAGTTGGTGGGAATCTCCGGACTCGGTGTCGAAGATGAAGACCGACCGGAAACGGTTGTCCAATGACGTGACGTACGAGAACCAACGTGAATCGGGAGACCAGGCCGGGTCGATCGATCTTGCCGGGTGGCCAAATTGATCTTTAGCGATGTGGGTCACATCCCCGGACTCCACGTTCATGACAAGCACGCGATGATGCGCGTCTGCGAACGCCAGTTTCTTGCTATCCGGAGACCATTCGGGCTGAAAGTAGAACGAGGGAGAAGGAAACTCGATGCGGCGGGTTCCTGAGCCGTCACTATTCGAGATAACCAGACCGTACTCGCCGCCAGAGTCATTGAACCAAGCGATGCTTGATCCGTCAGGGGACCATGTCGGACTTCGGTCGGCCACGCCCGGGGAGTGCGTAAGGTTGCGCCACGAACCCTCCTTAGCGGGCACGCTAAAGATCTCCCCGCGCCACTCGAAGAGGGCGCGCTTTCCGGTTGGGGACAGCCGGAAGTTCTGGAAGCGTGACGGAGGTACTTCCTCCCAGCGAGGTCGCGACCAGTTCAGGTCGCCAGCTACCTGGATCTCCAGCCGCTTGGTGTGACCTGTGTTCGGATTGACTTCGTGGAGATACCCGGCTTGCTCGTAAACCAAGACACCGGCTCCGGCCCCGAACGACTTGACATCAAAGTCTGCGTGTTGAGTCAGTTGGCGTTCCTCGCCCGTGTGGGGGTCGAACGACCACAAATTAGTGGCCCAGTCTCGCTCGGACAGATAGTAAACGAGGCCATCCATCCAGGTCGGCTGCATCTGGCTTTCGCCCTTCCAGGGGACTGTTCGTCGCTCCCAGGTTGACGTCGAAACGATCCCGACCGGCTTAGCCTGTCCGCCTCGGTAGTTGCGCCACTCCGGATCCCAGTAGGGAGTCTCTTGATACGCAATGTACTCGCCGTCTGCAGACATCGTTCCCTGATATGCCGTTGGCAGTGCCAGCGGAGTCGGAAGTCCGCCCGAGGGCAGCACTGTATAGAACTTGGAATACCGGGTCGGTACGGCTTCTCTGCTTGACCGGAACAGGATGTTGCCGTCAGGGGTCCAGCCCTGAACCACATCTGTGCCTGGATGCCACGTGAGACGCTTGGGCTCGCCACCGACGGCCGGGATGACATATATGTCGGTATTCCCTCCGTACTGCCCAGAGAAGGCGATCCATTGCCCGTCGTCGCTGAATATCGGATGTGTCTCTGAACCCTCAAATGTCGTGAGTCGCATGGCGTTGCTTCCGTTGCGTGCCACAACCCACAGGTCGTTGGCGTACACGAAGACTATGTGCGAAGCGCTAACGTCGGGCTGATGCAGGAATCGTGAGCGTTGAGCCTGGGCCTGTTCTGGCCCAATGGCACCTGCAAACGCAAGAAAGAGGGCGACGGCCGTCACGGAGATACGCAGCTTGCACTCGACGGGGAAGTTGATGTTGCACATAAGCCATCGCGGTCGGATCGCCTGACAACGACTTCGTTGGAACGTCGTGGCCCAAGCCCACCGCTACCTGAGTTCACCACATCCGGTGGCACCGATTCAATCGCTCGACCCGCGCTTGCAGATCGTCCATGGTGTATTCGTGATGCGACAGACGCCTGCGAGAGCAGGAAGTACGATAGACGCCGATTGCTTCCTAGTTGCTCAGGTAAGTTGGAGGGCGGAAGCGCTGTCTAGTGCATTTCCTCCTGTCCGGTGACGATTGTGCCTCTTAGGGCACAGCTGCTCCAGACCTTGCTGGACCGACGACCGATTCCTCCCTCCGGGAAGCACACCCACCAGTCATTGACAGCGTAAGGTAAATAGTATAGATTTCTGACAGAAGGGTCAGGAGGCATCCGACCGAAAGGGAAGCAGTCCAATGACCGGAATCGCCGACAAGATCATGCAGAGGGTGTCCGCTCATGATGGCGGAAGGTGGGTGAGCACCCCGAAGGACTTCCTGAATCTCGGAAGCCGAGTGGCCGTTGACCAAGCCCTTTCGCGTCTCGCCAAGGCGGGACGGCTGCGTCGGGTCGGGCATGGCTTGTACGACGTGCCGAGGACCAGCAGGGTGCTGAATGGCCCCGCGCCGGTTGATCTGGATGCTGCCGTTGCGGCTGTGGCACGGCGAGATGGCGTGCGGATCATGCCGGACGGTCTGGTCGCTGCGAATCAGCTGGGCCTTACCAACGCGGTGCCCGCGAAGGCCAGCTACGTGACGGATGGCCACTCGCGGACGCTCAAGATCGACGGAAGAACCGTCCGCTTTCGGCACGCGGGTCCGAGCGTCATGCGGTGGGCAGGTAGACCCGCCGCGCCAGTGGTTCAGGCGCTGCGGTGGTTGGGTCCCCGCGCGGCCGCAGACAGAGAGATCGTCTCGACGCTGAATCGCCATCTTCCCGACGATGTGAAGGCCGACCTGTTGCACAACAGCCGAGGTCTGCCTGGGTGGGCGTTGCCCTTGGCGCGCAGCATAGCGAGCGATCAGGCCGTTGCCGCATGACCGGAGGCTTCGAACCGCTCCTCGCCTTGCCGGAGCAGGACATCTGGCCAGGCAGTGGCGAGCAAGAGTTCGATTCCGATCTGTCGCCCCGTCAGGTTCTGTTGGTGCCGAAGGTTCTGATCAGTCGTGACGAACACCTCATAGCCTTCACGTTCCGCTAGGTCGAGCAACTCCCCGTTGTCCTTGTCCGACCAGCCTTTCTCGGCAAGCGTGTCTACAGTGTGCTCGTGAAGGTTGCCTCGCAGAGGTGTCGGAGTGCCTTGACCGCACAAGAGCTTCAACGCGCCACCGCCACACGTAGGGCCTTGGCCTCGTGTTCAAGGACGGCGCGGACTTGTTGCTCATCCACACCAGGGAACCACTCGACAAACTCCTTGATCGTTGCGCCGCAGGCCAGATTCTCGTACAGCGCCAAGAGTGGAATCCGCGTGCCCGCAAACACCCACACACCGCTGACTCTCCCTGGAATGCGTTCGACGGCGGCGCAAGTCTCCCAGTCAGTCATCTTCGTCACCTCGTCTTTCCGCACTCTGTTGATATCGTGATCCAGATTCAGTCCTCGACGCTCCAATGGGGGCTCGAAGCATTGTGGGCAGATCTCCTGACATCTCTCGCACATTCGCCATCCCGGCGGTTCCATCGAGAACAAGACAGCTTTGGAATCCCGGCGAGTCTCTAGTCATCGCTACCTCCGAACAGTGCATCGGGATTGTCATGCAGGAGCTTGCGGCCGAGTTCCCGCGCCTCCTCCTCCGAGCAAGCGCCCTCGCTTACCTTCTCCGCCAGGACCTGTGAGATGTTACGCCGCGCCATCTTTGCGTGCGCGTAGCTGAGTTCGGGGTACCGGTAGTCTCCGCCGTAGCCGAAGATCTTGTTGGAAGGAACTGTATCCAGAAATTCGTGAAGAGCGCGTCTGGAGGCACTGGGCGAGATGATGTGAGCCCAGCAAAGGTCGACATATACGTTGGGGAAGACCTTCGCGATCGCCGCTGCCTCTCCCTGGTAGGGATAGCTCATGTGGAAGAGGTCGAACTTCACCTGCGGGAACAGGAAGAAGAGGTTCGTCAGGTGGGTCGGCTTGGAGTTCTCGATGAAGTTGCCGTTCCCCGCGTGCAGGCCGGTATGGATCTGGACCGGCACGCCATGCGCTGCCGCCAAGCCGATCAGATGGTGAAACATGTGGTCTTCGAGCGGACGAAACGGACGCTCCACGCGAGACCGGAAGCCAGCGGGCGGAGTGCGGTTCGCCCCCAGAAGCGACTGTAGGCTGGACTCCGCGTCCCGCTCTGCAACCTCTGCATAGTGAATTTCGCGGTTGTACGCCAGTGTTGACTTGACCGTGACCATTCCGATCTCGAGGCTCTGCTGGAAACTGGTCTCCATCGCCCGCTTGAGCCCGGCGAGGCTCGTTATGGAAACGTCGGTTAGCTCTTCCAGGTTCCGGATGTCGGAAGGGGACTGCGGGGCGACGAATCGGTCGAACTTCCGGGCGCACACGAAGAATCTCGGGTCGGGCCTGACCGGCGCGGCATTCCAGTAGTCGTCCAGCACCGAGTAGGCGATGTTCGAGCGTCGGATGAGGATTTCCTCGTAGAGTCCCGGTCGGTTCGCGGCCTCGATCCGGCGATTGATCTCCGGCAAGGTAGCGCCCGAGATCTGATCGATGCCGTAGATGTCTTGGATGGCGATCCGCAGCGCTCGGCCGTATCCGGTCATGCGGGCCGACTCCCAGAACGGTTCGAACGCACGCCAGCGCTGCTCCGCCGGGGCGTCGGGGTTCCTCACGACGGAGAGATCGTCCCCCGAGAGGCCGGCAGATATCACGTCATTGATGGCGTAGTGTCCGGCTAGCGTGAAGAAGTCGACCCGAGAGGACGTCCGTTCCTCTTCGGGGATGATGTGCTCGTGGGTGTTGACGAGCGGAATCTCGTCGATGGCTTCCAGCAGCTCCGCTTCGAGCTCAGGCGCAGCTGAGGGCGCGGCCTGGGCAGCGGCAAGAGCTGACACAGATCCGAAGAAAGTACGGCGACCGATCGGCATGGCACCACTTATCCTCCCCCATTTGTTCTCCCGCACTCGCTACAGAGCTCTGCCGCTCGCAGTTCGAACGAAATCCCCTTCTGCTTCCTCAAGGTGATGTCAGATTGTTGTTGTAGAGCGGGGTCTCGGCCGCCTCCAAGACGGATCGTCAGCCGTTCATCAGTGTCGGCAGTGGAGTCGAGAATTGGTAGCATGTCGGCCGGTCATGACCTTGACTCGTCGAACATTCGCCATCGGCTTGCTGCCGGGATTGGCTTGCACCCAAGAAGAGCCCTTCAGTCAAAGTGCCGTATTCTCGGCCGGCGACGACGGTTACCACACGTTCCGAATTCCCGCACTGCTGCCCGTTGGCAGTGGAGTACTGCTGGCATTCGCAGAGGGCCGCCGTTTCGGACGGGGTGACAGCGGCGCGATCGATCTGGTCCTAAAGCGCTCAACAGACTCCGGTGCAACTTGGTCGGCCCTGCAGGTTGTCTGGAGCGATGGGCCAAACACGTGCGGGAACCCCTGTCCCGTCGTCGACAGTCGAACCGGCCGGATCCTTCTGCCAATGACTTGGAACTCAGGCCAGGACAACGGGCGCGATCTGCATAGCGGGACTGGGAGTGATACGCGTCGGGTGTTCCTGACATACTCCGATGACGAGGGGCGGAACTGGTCATCCGCACGCGAAATCACTGGCCAGGCGAAGCGCCCTGATTGGTGGTGGTACGCGACTGGCCCGGGTGTAGCCATCCAGATCCGGAACGGCGAGTACGCGGGAAGAATCGTTGTGCCCGCGAACCACTCCTCGGAGAAGGACGGATACGCCGCGCACGCCATACTCTCCGACGACGGCGGGGAGAACTGGAGAATGAGTTCGGTGATCGCTCCAGCCTGCAACGAGAGCCAGGTCGTGGAACTGGCCAACGGCCGCTTGATGATGAACAGCCGAAACCAGTCGTTCACGAACGAGGAGCGCACGGGCTATCGTGCGATCGCGTTCAGCGCTGACGGTGGCGAGACCTGGACGCCCCCGCAGCCGGATGCGCATTTGGGTGATCCCCAGGTTCAGGCCAGCCTGATCCGGTATTCCTGGCCTGGCGAAGGCAAGCCGGGCAGGCTCCTGTTTTCCAATCCCGCCCCACCGATTTCGCGGGAGCGGGGGCAGCGGATTCGCATGACCGTGCGCTCCAGCCTGGACGATGGCCGCACTTGGCCCGTTGAGCGGTTGATCCTTGAAGGGCCGACAGCTTATTCGAGCTTGGCTCGACTGCACGATGGCTCGGTGGGATTGCTCTACGAAGCAGGCAGCGAGGGTCCTTACGAGGCCATTCAGTTGGCGCGCTTCTCAATTGGCTGGCTGGACGGCGGAGCGGCCTGAATCGAGGACCGCCGCAGGGCTGCTTCGATCTGCAGTCCAGAACTGTACGGCAGCGGAGTTGGGCCTATCGCCCCAAGGCCCGATCTTGGTCGCGGCGAGTCTGCTCAACAACACGCAACTTGTAGGCTGATCCCGGCTATCCTATTTGCCGGGACCAGCCTGCAAGGCAGCCCAAGGATCGGAGGTTCGAGCATGGAATCAAGACGGGAATTCCTGGGCCATCGTTTGCTGGATGCCACTGCCCTCGCTGCCGCGGCGGCCTTGCCGGCCGGGCTGCCTGCCCAAACTGAGTCATCGCGTCAGATTCGCATGGGAGTGGTGGGAGGGGGCTTCGGGACACACTTCGACTGGCACGAGCATCCAAACAGCACGGTCGCCGCAGTCACCGACTTGAGGGCTGACCGGCGCGACGCGCTACAGACGAAGTATCGGTGTGACACGGTATACGACTCCTTAGAAGAGATGCTTCGGCGTCCCGAAGACTTGGATGCCGTTGCAGTCTTCAGCGGCGCGCCAGACCATTTCAAGCACGTCTCGATGTGCATGGAGCGCGGGCTCCACGCATTCTCCGCCGTACCCGCGGTAATGACCCTCGAAGAGGCTGACGGGCTCCGAGACCTCAAGGAACGGACCGGCTTGCGGTACATGATGGCCGAAACCAGCTACTACAGGCAGCCCACCATCTACGCACGAAACCTGCACGGAGAGAGCGGTTTCGGGGAGGTCTTCTACACAGAGCTCGAGTACTACCACGACCGCGGCGACCTTGATGCGTTGCTGTCCGACAAGACCTCTCGCTTCTACGAGCCGGATGGTTCTCGTACCTGGCGCTGGGGCTTGCCGCCCATGCACTACCCCACTCACTGCCTGGGGTTCCTCGTGGGAGTGACGCGGGAACGCATCGACCGCGTCTCGTGTCTCGGCTGGGGAGGCGAGCACGCCTGGCTCGAGGACAACCGCTACGACAATCCGTACTGGTGCCAGTCGGCGCTGATGCGCACCAACCGTGGCAACATGTCTCGCTGCAACGTCTTCTGGTTCGTCGGCGGCCACGGAGAACAGGCCCGCTGGTTTGGCGAGCAAGGGTCCCTGTTCATGTCGGTG
>JAPPDQ010000430.1 GCA_028875495.1 Chloroflexota bacterium | reverse complement strand
TTTCATTCCAAGTGGTGAGGGTGGCAATCCTCATGAAATATTCCGAACGCAGCGGAGTAAGGAATCTAAAATCTCTGTTCTCCAACCGGAGCCCCGTAGCCGGAGTGGCCGCGATGACGACACAGAACCCGACTTGACTTGCAAGAACGCATGGTCTATCATTGTACATGGCCTGCAAACCGCCAGGCCGAGCCTCTGGCAGGGGAAAATGTTACAAAATGGTACGTTTTGTTACATAATTTCAAAAATTCTAAGGTTTCCAACCTCACTGGCACTCGACGCATTACTCTCTACTTTCTACGCAATAGGAATTCACTATGCTCACTCTCGTCTCCGAAGACATCGAACGCTACGCCGTCGAGCACACGACCGTCCTGCCCGACTACCTGAATGAGCTAACCGATTACACCTACGAAAACATGAGCATCCCCCAGATGCTCTCCGGCCCCATCGAGGGAACGCTTCTCCAGACCCTTGTCTGGGCCACCGGCGCGAAGCGCGTGCTCGAAATCGGGACCTTCACCGGGTTCAGCTCACAAATGATGGCTGCAGCCCTGCCCGATGACGGCATTCTCGTGACCTGCGATATAGACCCGAAAGCGGCCGAGGTAGCCCGGGAGTTCTACGCCAAGAGTCCGCACGGCCACAAAATAGACCTCCGCCTCGGTCCCGCCCTCGACACCCTGGAGACTCTCAACGACTGGGTCTTCGATGTCGTCTTCATCGACGCCGACAAGACCGGCTACGCCGCCTATTACGAGAAGGCCGTCGAGCTTCTCGCTCCACGAGGCGTCATCGCCGTCGACAATGTACTCTGGAGCGGTCGAGTTCTCGACCCGCAGACCGACGAGGACCGCTCCATTGCCGCATTCAACGAACGAGTCAAGAACGATTCCCGCGTACACCACGTCCTCCTGCCCATACGCGACGGCGTGATGCTGATAAGGAGGGCCTAGTAAAGTGAGCGAAACGAACGACTTTGCCGTTCTCGCCGAGGGACTGGCCAGAAACTTCGGCGAGGTAAGGGCCGTAGACGGCATCGATCTGGCAGTGCGAAAAGGGGAGATCTACGGATTCCTCGGCCCCAACGGCGCGGGCAAGACGACCGTCGTCCGAATGCTGATTACCCTGCTGCTCCCGCACGGCGGTAGGGCCATGGTCGCCGGCAAGGACGTCGTCCGCGAGCCGAAGGAGGTGCGCCTGCGCGTCGGCGCCGCCCTCCAGGAGGCCGCCCTCGACCCCAAGCAGACCGGCAGGGAGATACTCCGCCTGCAGGGATGGCTCTTCGGCATGTCCGGCAAAGAGGTCGACCGGCGGCTCGCCGAGCTTGAGTCCCTCATGGACATCGGGGACGCCATCAACCGCTTCGTCGGCACCTACTCCGGCGGAATGAAGCGCCGCCTCGATCTCGCCGCAGCCCTCATCCACGACCCCGAGGTCCTCTTCCTCGACGAGCCTACAACGGGACTCGACCCCATCAGCCGCAATCGCGTTTGGGAAGAGGTCCGTCGCATCAACAAAGAGCTCGGCGTCACGATCTTCCTCACGACCCAGTACCTTGAGGAAGCCGACATGCTCGCCGAGCGCGTAGGCATCATCGACCGCGGCAAGATCGCCGTCGAGGGCAGCCCAGCCGAGTTGAAACGCTCGGTAGGCAACGATGTCATCATCGTGCAGATCGAAGGCGACCCATCGACTGCAATAGCCGCCCTAGAAAACGTCTCCGGCGTCAGCCAGATTGAAGACCACGGCCGCGAGCTCGTTGTGTCCGTTGAAAACGGCTCCGCCCTCGTTGGCAACGTCGCTCTGGCTCTCGACCGTGGTGGCGTAACCGTAGGCGAGATCACCCTGCGCACTCCCACTCTCGACGACGTGTTCCTGACCGTCACCGGCGGTCGCATTCAGGTCGATGCCGATCCGACCGATGAACCGGAGGAAACATGACCACTGTCGAAGATGCAACCCGCGCTGTGTCCATCCGAAGCGTTCGGCGCTACCGTCGATGGGCCTTCTTCTCCGACCTCGCCGCCGTATCTTCGCGCGCGCTGAGGGCCACGAGACGGGACATCGAGAGCCTCCTGCCCGCCCTCATAATTCCCGTCTTCTTCTTCGTGGTCAACATAGGAGCCCTCCAGGACGTCGCCGAGAACATCCCCGGTATCGACTACAAGGCCTTCCAGCTTCCCGTCGCCATCATATTCGCCGTGACGGGAATATCGCGCGCGATCACCCTCGTCTTCGACATCCAGAGCGGTTACTTCGACCGCCTCTCCCTCACCCCCGTGAACAGAGTATCGCTGCTCCTCGGCCTCATGGTCGCCGATTTCGCCCTATGTATAGCGCTCTCCATACCCGTCGTCATACTCGGCTTCGTCGTGGGAGTCCGATTCGAGAGCGGTCTGATCGGGATTCTTGCCTTCATCCTGATCGCCGGTGTGTGGAGCCTCGCATTTGCTGGGTTCCCCTACTCCATAGCCCTCAAGACCGGCAACCCCACCGCCGTCAACACCAGCTGGCTCCTCTTCTTCCCCTTCGTCTTCCTGACTACCGTATTCGTACCGAAGGAAGCCCTCACCGGCTGGATGAGCACTCTCGCGGTGTACAACCCCGTCACCTACCTCCTAGAAGCGCTTCGCTCCCTCGTCACCGTCGGCTGGGATATCGAGGCCCTCGCCGGAGGCTTCGCCGCCATAGGAGGAGTGGGAGCCGTCAGCCTCACCCTCGCCTTCCTCACCCTACGAGGCCGCGTCCGCCGCAGATAATTGTGTGTCCAAGAAGACCTCCGTTCACCCTGAGCGTGTCGAAGGGTGAGCTTGTCTTATCAAACACCCTCGAATCCAGCACTCCCTACTTTCTACACAGTACTCTCTACTCCCTCTTCTTCTCTGTGTTCTCCATGCTCTCTGTGGTGAATCCATACTTTCGTCGCAATTCTTTCTACTTTCTTATCTCCCAAGAATATGGCATACTCACACCAGACCCTGACCCCGGAGGCGCACCATGGCAACAGAGACAAAGATCAGCACGAACGGCGTGGAGCCGGTGGTCACCGGCCCCGTAATGCAGGCACGCCGACAGGGTAGAGGCCCCGCCATCTGGCTGGCCGGCGACCCCGAAGACCTCAAGCAGTGGATGGACAGAGGCGCGGCGGGCATCGTCACCAACACCGTCGTCCTCAACGACATGGTCAAGAAATACGGCCAGATCAAGGACGTCGTCCAGCGCTACCTCGACATCACCGACAAGCCCGTCGTCGTCGAGGTCGACGGCCACTCCACCGATGAGCTAATCGACGTCAGCCACGTATTCACCCGCATGTCCGACCAGATCATCATCAAGATTCCCTGCACTTCATACGGACTGGGAGCTTTCCGTCGTCTGGCTGAGGAGGGCATCGAGACCTACTGCACCACCGTATTCTCCCTGCCCCAGGCCGCCGCCGTCGCACAGGCAGGCGCGACTCACATCCTCCCCTTCTGTGAGCCCGTCAAGCAGATGGGAGGCGACCCGACCCAACTCGTCCGCGAGTGCGTCCAGATGTTCTCGGGATGGGAGAACCGCCCCTACGTCACCGCCGCCCTCGTCAGGAGCGTCGAGACCGCCTACGCCGCCCTCCGCGACGGCGCGGACGGCATCATCATCTTCTGGCCCATATTCCAGGAGATGATGGAGCACCCCCTCACCGACACATGGAACGAGACCTTCATGGGCGAGTGGGTATCCATGCACGAAGCCGGCCTCCTAGAAGGCGTCCCCGTCCGCCTCGACTAGGTAAGTGTTCAGGTTTCGCGAAAACGCTCAGTACACTGGGCTACCTTCATACCCGCGAAGGCGGGTATCCAGAGGGGTGGGGGCTCATCGACTCTGAACGGCTACTCGACCAGGGCTGCGCAGAGGCTAGAACACGGGAATTCACGTTCGCCCTGAGCCTGTCGAAGGGCAGTTAGGGACTAATGTCGGTGATTTAGGAGTAGTTGCCTACCGCCCCGACGCCTTCCTGCGCTCCAACGCCCCCTCGACCAGCACCCGAACCTCCGCTCGCCTAGCCTCATCGACCGAGCGCACCTTCACATGCCGTAACTTCGCGCCCGTTCCCTCAAGCAGACCTTCGGGATCGGCCAGATCGGCTCCCTGGTAGAACCCGAGGTTCACCCACCTCTTGTGGGGCATGATATAGGCATACCCGTCCAGCATCTTCCTCGGCCCGACTCCATACGTCGCGGCCCTGTCCCCAAGGCGCACCACCTCGCACGTATCCACATCGACCTCGAAGACAACCTCCCGCAGAGCCGTCGCGACGGGCCGCAGGGGCTCTTCGGTAATCTCCAGCAAGTCATCGAACGTGCCTATCTGGGCTTTAGACATGACCTAATCCTGCACTGGCTTCTAATACACGGACATTGTCGGGCTAACCCTGACCAGTCGCTCTTATACCCTTACTCAAAAAATCCCCGACACCGCGTTCCACCAGTCCACCACCACGTCGACGGCCCGGTACTTATCCAGCCACTTGCCCCAGTGAAGCACGTACTCCTGAAACTCCTTGAGCGCAATCAGCGGAATCAGCCACAGCGCCGCGTGCATCCACGTCATCTCGTAGTTCGGCCTTACGCGCTTTAGTCCCGCAACGAACAGGAACCAGAACTCGAAGACGTTCGGGAATATAAGAAGTATCCCCCGCCAGGAATCGACGAACTCGAAATACGCGAAGCCGACCAGCCTGTAGGCGAACAGCCCAATCGCCACGTAGCGCGGCACGCCCTTCCACCGCAGCGCCACCACGAGGAACGCCACCATGTACACTTGGTCGACCCATTTGTCGAAAACCTGGTAATCACGCACCCCGCCGAGGTCCAGCAGGTTCATCATGAACAGGTCGGAGAAGTCGACCAGCACCGCCAGGATGCCGCCCACAAACGGGAACCATAGCACCGGCAGCGACCCTGCTACCCGCACAATCGCTATGATTACTTCTTCTAGCGTCATGGCATGTAGTCCCCGCTATTCTCGAAATGGAGCAGACCGGAATCGCGCCCCGAGTATCCTCCGCTCACCGAACACCATAACAGCCAATGAGAGTGGGCTCCGACTAACCCGTCGTAGGGGCAACCCTTGTGGTTGCCCGTTCTTGGCGTCAACAGATTTTCGTTCCAGATGGTGAGGGTGGTTAAACCTCATGATATATCTCAAACTCAGTCAAATAGCCCAATCAACTGTCATTCCGAACGAAGCGAAGCGGAGTGAGGAATCTAAAGTCTTTGTCTCCCATGACGGTGCTTGTAGTTGGAAAGACCTTATGCCGAGGAGTCATTTCTCAAATGCCTCTCCGTGCTCTCCACGACCTCTACGGTAAATCGTGTCCTTCTAAAACGGAATTTGGTCGAGGGGAAAGTTCCCTAGCTCATCCTCTCGAAAATAGTCGCCACACCCATCCCGCCTCCAACGCACATCGTCACCATCCCGACATCGTCGTCGCGGGCATCCATCTCATCCATCAGCTTCACCGTCTGGATCGCTCCCGTCGCCCCGATGGGATGACCCAAGCTGATACCACTTCCATTGACGTTCGTCGTCTCCATGTCCAGTTCGAGTTCCCGGATGCAGTACAACGCCTGAACGGCAAACGCCTCGTTCAGCTCCGTCTGATCGATATCGTCCACCGTCATGCCCGACTTCTTGAGAGCCTTTTGCACCGCCGGTACTGGACCGATGCCGAAGAACGCCGGATCCACTCCCGCGGCTCCCCGCGTATGCCACCGGAGGCGCGGCTCGATACCCAGCGACCGGGCCTTCTCCTCCGACATGATGACGACCGCCGCCGCCCCGTCGTTGATCGACGATGCGTTGCCTGCCGTCACCGTACCGCCTTCCTTGAAGACCGGGCGCAGTTTCGCCAGTACTTCCATGCTCGAATCGGCTCGCGGCCCTTCGTCCGTATCCACCACGACCGGGTCGCCACGCCGCTGCGGAATCGTCACAGGCGCAATTTGGGAAGCGAACCTGCCGCCCTGCACGGCCTCAACCGCCCTGCGATGACTCAACACCGCCAGCTCGTCCTGGTCTTCCCGGCTGATCTCCCACCGCACCTGAATGTTCTCCGCCCCCACGCCCATGTGGTACCGGTTAACCGGACACGTCAGCCCTTCGAGGAGTGCGTCACGCATGGGAATGTCCCCGAGCTTGTAGCCGTCGAACCGCGCCGTGTAGTCCAGCAGGAACGGCGACTGGCTCATGCTCTCCGTGCCGCCCGCGACTGCTACGTCGATCTCGCCCGTTTTGATAAGCTGCGCCGCCAGATTGATCGCCTCGAGCCCCGAGGAGCACGCCCGATTCACCGCAATCGCCGGAGCGCTGTCAGGAATTCCCGCCTTCAGCCCTGCCAATCGCCCTGCATACCCCGCCTCCGCCGACTGGAGCACGTTCCCGAAATACACCTCGTCCACCTCGTCCGGCGACAATTCCACCCGCTCAAGCGCGGCTTTCACCGCCGTCGCCCCGAGATCGGATGCCTTCGCATCCTTCAACGCACCTCCAAACGACCCAACCGGTGTCCGCGCCCCACTAACGATTACCGCTTCCTGCATCCGAAGACCTCCATATCAAAGACGGTGATTTCACCGCCCACATTTTTACTCTAATCCGTAGGAAGTGAAATTATATGCCTTGCTAACTGTGACTGATACCTTCCTGGCGAATCCAAGAGGGCAATTCCTCTATTGGTCTCATGTCCGCCAGTTTCTTGGTGATCTTATGAGTGGTGCTCTGTCCTTCCGCCATTCGTACAAGAGTCCCCGCCCCTCCTTCAGAGACGATACCTTTGCGCCATGCGAGGAACACGATTTCTTGAGGACATATTCCCAAACATAGAAGGTAGTTGTATGTCCTGTCCAACCTTACGTGGTTGAACTGGAATGTGCCATTCGCTCCTAATGAAGCTGTCTTGACCTCAAACCGTTTGCCCGCGATCACCAAATCCGTCGGGGTTACTCTCGACCCGTTGCCCACTGGAATGTTGGCCGCTGTCAGGTATTTGCGGATGAACTCCTCGCCAATCTGCCCACGGTTGGTGTTCCCAAGTCGGCGATACCCTTCTAGCGGAGAACCTGTCCAGATTGACTTGGGTGAATGCT
>JAPPDQ010000598.1 GCA_028875495.1 Chloroflexota bacterium | reverse complement strand
GGAAATCCTTGTTCCAGCTACACCGACCCCTACAAACAGTACGCTACCTACTGGCCCACACCTCCGATCCCAACGAGCCGGCGCAGAGATACGTCCCATCACTCAGGACGTCATTGAACCTATCCGAGTACTCCCGCGTCGACTGAGCGGGCCAGTTGTGCGGGATAGCCGGATCGTCCGACGGCGACCACGTCCGCCCGCCGTCTTCGGACGCGAGGA
The DNA here is from genome assembly GCA_028875495.1 of Chloroflexota bacterium. GTDB lineage: Bacteria > Chloroflexota > Dehalococcoidia > Lucifugimonadales > VXLM01 > VXLM01. Next base: position 6,921 of record JAPPDQ010000598.1, on the reverse strand, counting down.
CGTGCCAATCGCCGATCACATGGTGGTCGCGCTTGAACGAAATCGAAAAGCTCGCCGCCAGCCTCCCGTCCGCCAAATGATCGAGCTGCGGAAACGCGGCGTACACGCCGTCCTTCTTGTAGATGATGTGGTGCTCCAATGTTTCTCCTTTAGATCATGGGAAGGGAAATCCGGTCACCCTGAGCAGCCTTACGCCCCGCGCGGGGCCGTGCAGGGGAATCAGTAACTGCCACTAAGGTCGGGTAATCACGTGAAGGTCGTCTGGTGGAAAAATCTATCCCTCTCTTACCTCTGCGCTCTCTGTGCTCTCTGCGGTGAATCTTCATCCTGCCCCGATCAGTTACTTGAAAGCTTGACGAACGGCGAATGGATTTCCACCCTAACTCCTCCCCTCGAAATACCGCCTCGGATTGTCCACCGTCAGTTTCCTGACATCCTCCTCGCTCGCGCCGAGCGACCCTCAGCAAAGGCCACGAACGGCCCGCTCGAGCGTGGCGTCGCGGTCGAGGAACTCCGGTATCGCAGACGAGCCGCTGAACCCGATGCACACGTGCTCATGACTCAGCGTGAACCCGAGCGACTCAGTGTCGATGGGCCCACTCGCGGTCTCTGCTGTCGGCATAGTGGTTCTCCATCAAAGTCCGACGACGGGAACGTATCACCATGCTTTTGGCACGTCAATGATGGCGGTGGACGACTCTCAAGCGTGTCGTTATCTCGCCATGATTTCGGAGACCCTTCTCCCAATTGACGCCCCATTGACCGACACATATAATCGCCGCGCCCACTGGCCGGTACGACTGAGACATCCCGAATAGTGCTCGTTTGAGCCCGAACGACGCTGAACAAGAGGAGATATGAATGGTCTACGACGAGATACTGGCCGACAGGGTACGTGGACTGTTCGAAAGTAAAGGGATTGCCACCGTAGAAAAGAGGATGTTTGGAGGGGTGACGTTTATGGTGCGGGGAAACATGTGTGTCACGGTTTCCCGGGACGAACTGATGGTGAGGGTCGGCAAGAGCGGAAACGATGAGGCCCTTGCCCAGCCTCATGCCCGACCAATGAACTTTACGGGCAAGCCGAAGGACGGCTTCGTATTCGTTGGACGGGATGGGTTTGCCTCGGACTCCGGGCTGGCTGAATGGGTTGGCCGCGGCCTGGTCTTCAACGCCACGCTACCGGAGAAATAGCGCCCCCTTTGCCTTGAGATGACCGAGAATTGGCCGGTCATGCCCCGAGCGTCCAACAAGCGGTGCGGCATGAACACCGCACCGGCCCTTCCATTCTCCAATTGACGCTGCTCTGGGGCGACACATATAATTCCCACGCCCACCAACCGGAACGACAGGAGACATACCCAACAATGGTCGAACTGCGCAAGAACAAAGCGAAACAGACACTGGACGAGGGCGGCATAGCCACCATTGCCATGGGCAACATGAGCGGCGACATCATCGAGTTCCTCGGCCCTATGGGCTTCGACGGCATGTGGATCGAGGCCGAGCACGGCCCGTTCGACTTCCAGGACATCCCAAACCTCACTCGTGCCTGCGACCTGTGGGGCCTCACCTCCGTCGTCAGGCTTCACCTCAATCTGCAGGGACTCATCTACCGCACGCTCGACCTCGGCGCCCAGGCCATCGTCGTTCCGCACGTCAACACGGCAGAGGAAGCACAGAACGTCGTCGACGGCGGCAAGTTCCATCCCATCGGCAAGCGTGGCATGGCCACCAGCCGCCAGGGTATCGGAGTGGACAACTACTACCCCAAGGCCAACGACGAGACCATGATGATCGTCCTCATCGAGGACATCGTCGCCATCGAGAACATCGAGGAGATCGTCCAGGTCGACGGCATCGACGTGTTCTTCATTGCCAACGGCGACCTCTCCCAGAGCATGGGCCTCCTCGGGCAGTACCGTCATCCGGACGTGCTCGCCGCCGCGGACCGTGGCTACGAGGCAATCCTGGGAGCGGGCAAGCACGCGGGAGCCCTCGTCAGCGACGACAACCTTGATTACTACCTCGAACGCAACATCCGCTTCCTCAGCACCCAGTGGACCCAGTGGGTCGGACCTTCCGTCAAGTCGTTCATGGACAGAATCGAAAAGGCGTCCTAGCTCCTGTCTCCAGATAGTTCTGCTGGCAGAGTACCCCTCTCCATCGAATGAGAGGGCCCCAAAAGAATCCCCTCTCCCGTCGCGGGAGAGGGCTAGAGCCTGCCCCGTACTCCGATACGGGGGTGAGGGTGTTGCCCCCACCTGACAGCTACTTCAAGGCCTGCCGAATGTCAATTCTCCGCAGTCGCCGATGCCTTGAAGATAGCCGCCAAAACGCCCCGCGTTTTCCTATGCCGCGCACCCTCGATTGGCGTACCATGTACAAGTTGGCCTTAGCGACAGCAGGAGACCGTGTCCCAACCCGTGAATATCATCGTGTGCGTCAAACAGGTGCTCGACCCTGAGATGCCCGCATCGGCGTTCAAGGTCGATCCCGACACCAAGCGCGTTATCGAGTCGCAGGGCACTCCGCCCGTCCTCAACGGGTTCGACGAAAACGCCGTCGAGGCGGCATTGCGCATCAAGGACGCCGTCGGCGCGCACGTGACCGCTCTCTCCATGGGCCGCTCGTTTGTCATGGACGTGGTCAAAAAGCCGCTCTCGATGGGGGCCGACGATCTCGTTCTCCTCGAGGACGGCGCCTTCCACGATCTCGACTCCTTCGCCACGGCGACCGTCCTGTCCGCGGCCATCAGGAAGATCGGCGACTTCGACCTCATCCTTGCCGGACGCCAGGCCTCCGACTGGGACAACGCCCAGGTTCCCCTCGGCATCGCCGAGATGCTCGACTTGCCGTGCCTCACCGTGGCGCAGAAGGTCGACGTGACCGACGGCACCGTATCCGTCCAGCAGGTCGTCCCCGACGGCTACATTGAGTTGGAGGCCGACCTACCCGCGCTGGTGACCGTCACGAACGAGCTTGGCGAGCCTCGATACGCCACCCTGCGGGGCATCATGGCAGCGGGACGCAAGGCACCCACCGTCTGGAGCGCCGACGATCTGGGAATCGACCCGTCGACGCTTACGCCAAAGATCGTCATCACCGATCTCTACGTCCCGGAGACCGACCGCTCCGTCGAAATCATCGAAGGCGATGACGACGCCGACGCCGGCCGCAAACTCGCCCTCAAGCTCCGCGAAGACAAACTCATCTGAACCGAGACCTTCTACGAAATTCTTTCTACTTTCTATCCCTAATGACCTCAATCCTCGTACTAGGCGAACTAACAGAAAACAGGGCCCTCGACCCCGTAACGGGCGAACTGATCGCGGCTGCGCGACAGATCGGCGAAGATGTCGGCGTCGCTCTCTTAGGCTCCGACCTTGATGAACGTGCCGAAGAAGCAATCGCGCTCGGCGCGTCGTCTGTCTATACCGTTGATGACGAGGCGCTCACTGGCCCGGAAATCGACCCCAAAGTGATCGCCCTTACCGAAGTATGTCGCCAGACCAACCCCGATGTCCTCCTCGTCGGCAAGACGCAGGACGGCAGAGAGATCGGCCCGCGGGTCGCCTTCCGACTCGGGGCAGGACTGGCGCAGGACTGTATTCGCGTCGGCATCGACGCCGACTCCGGACGTGTCGTCGCCACACGACCCGTCTACGGCGGGAGCGCCATGGCGGCCGTCACCTTCCCTGGCGACGGTCCTCAGGTCGCCATCATGCGTGGCAGGGCATACGAACCCTCGGATCCCGACGCCTCTCGAACGGGCGACGTCGTGCCCATAGTCGTCGATCTCTCGGCCTCACCCAACCGCGTGAGGAACATCCGCACGGTCGCACAGGCCAGCGAGGGCGTCCGTCTTGAGGACGCGGATGTCGTCGTGGCGGGGGGACGCGGACTCGGAGGCCCGGAGCCTTTCGAGGTGGTGGGGCAGTTGGCGGACCTTCTCGGCGGAGCGATGGGCGCGTCCCGCGCCGCCTGCGACGCCGGATGGCTCGACCACTCCTACCAGGTCGGCCTGACAGGCAGGACGATCGCTCCCAACGTCTACATCACCGTCGGAATATCCGGCGCGAGCCAGCACATGGCGGGGTGCTCAGGAGCAAAGCACATCGTCGCCATCAACAAGGACCGCGAGGCCAATATCTTCAAAGACGCCTCATATGGGGTTGTCGGTGACTGGGAAGCTGTCATACCATCGTTCATGGAAACCGTTAGAGACCTTGTGGACTCTTGAATTACATGCCCATAACATGCTATAAATTGATGTGTCGTGTTGCCGCTGACCGGTCTCGGTTGACGGCAGCGATACACTAGCTTCCGGGAGGGAAGGCCATTCATGGATCGCGACGATTTCGCTGTCGACCTTGAGGAGCTTTTCAACGATATCGATAACGCCGAAGTTGTTTCAATATCCTTCCCGACTTTTGATAGGTCCGCCGTCTTTGACATGAGGAGCAGCGAGACCGAAGGGCCGATGCTTCGCATCATGCCGATGGTCTCTTCCCCTCGCGAGCGCATCAGAAGCGTCCGACGTCTCCGACCCGGCTTCCCGCGAGCGACCAACCTCACCGTCATCCCTTGGCACGGCTATGTCGACACCCTCGTCCAGAACGGCATCTGGCAAAAGCTCGTAGAGAGGTTCTCCCTGTCCGGCCCCAACCGGCGAGAGACTCTCGACACCTGTGACTCCACCCTCAAAGAGCTACGGCACTGCGAAAAGACCGAGATGACCGCCGCCATCCTCGGCGACAACTACCACACCATCTGGACCGCCCGGTACTTGCCTAGACCCGACCCGTCCGGCGGCGCGCTTCGGTAGGCCAGTACCCTTCACGACCTTAGGCCTGAATTTCCCGCAATTCCGTGTTGTCCGCCCGATTGCTATCCACGGACGCCGCTGGCATTTACCCTGTCGAAGAGTTCAACGACTTTGCTTGGCGGTTCCGGCGTGGCATACGAGACGACGACCGCCACCAAAGTGGCGATGAGGAATCCTGGCGTGGCCGGCTGCATGTCCCACATGCCCATCGGGCCGCCGCTGAGATAAGCCCACACCGATGCCACAGCGGTGCCTGTCACAATGGACGCCGCGGCTCCCCAGAAGTTGAAGCGCCGCCAATAGAGCGCCAGGATGGTAACGGGTCCGAACGCCGCGCCCATTCCACCCCATGCGTAGCTCACAAGCTCGAAGATGGACTCCGGGTACAGTATCGAGATAGCCACGGCGATTAGGCCTATAATCACCAGCAGTGTGCGGCCTATCCAAATCCTCGCACCGGCGGAAACTCGATATGTGATCCTCCGGACAAGCGGCACGTCGTCGGTGGCCACGGCCGACGCTAGGAGCAGCTGCGAGTCCGCAGTGCTCATGACCGCTGCGATCACACCCGTCAGAAGCACGCCCGTCACGACCGGATGGAAGAAGAACTCCGACACTACGATGTAGATGCGCTCCGGGTCCATCACCTCCGCCAGCATCCCGGCTTCCGACAGAGCGGGTCTCGCCAGCACGCCCACCATGAGCGCGAGTCCGTAGACAGCGACAAGCCAGACAATGGAGATGTTGCGGCTTCGCGGGATACTCTCTTCGTGCTCGACGGCCATGAACCGCTGCAGGATTCTGTGAGCGCCGAAGGCTCCGAATGCCCATCCCGCCGACGAAAGAAGGAGGGTTATGGTGATTGTCGTACCTTCACTGTCGGTAAACGGGTTGAAGAATCCGGGTGTTGAGCCTCCCAAATCTGCAAATGGACTCCCCGCCGAACCGGCGAGCGTAAACGTGATGACGAGAAGACTCACCAGCATCAGGAGCGCCTGGGACACGTCCGTCCTCGATACCGCCATGAACCCACCGATGAGGGTGTACGACGCGACGGCGATGAACGTCAGAACGACGCCGGTGTTCTCTTCAATCCCGAATATCGTCTCCAGCAGTTTCGAACCGCCCACGAGGCCGGAGCTCACGTAGAAAACGACGAACAGGATGGTGATGGCCGACGTCATGACCCGTAGGGTGCCGGTTGTGTCTCCGAACCGCACCTCGTAGAACTCCGGGATAGTCAGTACGTTGCCCGCCTCGATGGTGTAGTGGCGCAGTCTCTTTGCGAGGACTGTCCAACTGAGCCAGACACCCAGCGCCGCTCCGGCGGGGATCCATACTTCCACGGCCCCGCTTGTGAATGCCAGAGCGGGGAGCGCGAGCATTGTCCACGCGCTTGTCGTAGATGACCCCGCGCTGAGCGCTGCCGTAAAGCTGCTCAACCGCCGCCCGCCCAGCACGTAGTCCGACATGTCCCGCATCCTGCGAGCGCCCACTATCGCGATGCCGATCAGCATCACGAAGTAGACCCCAAAGCCCAGCATCACCCACGAGTTGGCCATGACCTTCCCTGCGCGAGTTTACAGCACCATCAGAGTTCTTCGGTGAAAGTAAAGAGGTGTAGATGTCGCCGCGATGGGAGACTGCGTGAAAGCATACCCCGCTACACCAGCGTCAGCACCGCCGTCGGGTTCCCCACGTAGATCGCGTCGATCTCGTCCTCCGATACGCCGCGGTCGCGCAGGCGTGGGACGATGTGCTCTATTATGTGGCCGTAGCCCCATCCGCCGTACTTGACCAGGTGGTGCTTGCCGCAGATGTCCTGCCCGATGACGATCTTGTCGGTGTAGCCCTCCGCCATGAGCCGCTGGATGTGGTCCATCCGCTGCGCGTCATTGGGGAAGTCCATCACGCCGTACGAGAAATACGACGACTCCCAGCCGAACTGGTCGTACTCCAGGTAGCATCCCGTCTTGGCGAGATCGAACACGCGCTCGATGCTCTTGTACGTCCTGCCGATGTGCCCCCTCACCACGCGCTCCACGTCCGCCCCCGCTGCCGCGCGGATGTCCAGAACCTCGAACGGCGCCTCC
>JAPPDQ010000515.1 GCA_028875495.1 Chloroflexota bacterium | reverse complement strand
ATGACATCTGCGACCTGGACACGGTTGTCGAGTCGGGATTGACCTTCGCCGTAGGGCTCGACAAGGGGGTGGACTTCATAGGACGGGATGCCGTGCTCCGGCAGCTCGACGAGGGTGTGACGCGGAGGCTGGCGGTATTCACCCTGGAAGACCCCGAACCGCTGCTGCTGGGCAACGAGCCGATCTGGCGCGACGGCCAGCTGGTGGGTCGGACGACGTCAGGGACGTTCGGGCACACGCTGGGCGTCTCGGTTGGCATGGGGTACGTCGAGAACCCGGATGGGGTGACGCCCGGCTGGGTTCGCAGTGGGGCGTATGAGTTGGAAGTTGCGGCGGAACGGTTCCCGGCGAAGGTGCGGTTGACGGCGCCGTACGATCCGAGGGGGAGGCGGGTGCGGATGTAACCGGCGTTGAACCGGCACTCTTCCAGGGGAGGAGAGTCGTAGAGCCTATGAAGGACCTGCTGAAGACGAAGAGCGCGGTGGCCACGGCGGTTGTCGCTGTTGGTCTGATAATTTTGCTGGGCGCGGTAATCGTAGGCTGGATTGTCGATCGCAACTCATCGTCCTGTCCACCTGACAACGCTACCGGTTTCAACCTTGAAGGGGATACCTGGTGCATACCCAAAAGCGAGTTCTGCGAGATGTTGCTCGCGAGAATCAATGAGGACGGCGACGAATACGACGAGGCCGCGTTTCAGCAGATTTGCGCTGAGTTCGAGGAGCCAGATGAGTGAGGGCCGATTGCACTCCATGACCGCAGCGTGCCACTATAGGGCCATCCAAATCCCCGGCGTCCCGGCCGGATAGTCAAATGCAGGAGAGACGATGCCGACGTACAGTATTGCGAGCGTGCTGCACATGTCCGACGACACGGGCGATATCAGCGGTGACCCGATCGAGGCGCTGCGGTCGGTCGCGGCGAGCGGCTACTCAGAAGTCGAACTGATTGCGGAGGGTGTGGGATGGGAGGACGGCCCGCCCGACTCCGCTCCGTTTCGCGAGGCGCTGGAAAGTACAGGGCTGTATCCCCATACGATCCACGCGCCGTTCAGGAGCATCAACCTCGCCAGCTTCGACGAACAGGAGCGGAAGGACAGCGTGGCGCAGGTCGCGGCGGCGATGAGGTTCCACGCCGAGGTTGGCGGACGAACGATCATCATACATCCGTCGGGAAGTCCGATATCACCGGACGAGCCTCTGTACACGCTGGAAAACGTAGGCGAGGCCACGGAACGGGCGCACCGCTCGATCTCGGAGCTGTTGCGAGTGGGCGAGGAGACAGGAGTGCGCATGGCGCTGGAAAACCTCGTTGCGAAGACGGGATTCGAGGCCCGCCCGCTGGAGACGATGCAGGAACTCCGGTCGTTCATCGCGGACCTGCCAGCAGAGTACGTCGGCATCTGTCACGACATCGGACACACCCGGCTGCGGAAGCTCGACGTGGCGAACGAGACGCGGATCGCGTCGGAACGTCTCTATGCGCTGCACATCCAGGATGGATCTTCGGACGAGGACGATCATTTGCCGCCCGGTCACGGAGTCATCGACTTCGACTCGTTCGGGCAGGCGCTCGATGACATCGGGTTCGACGGCGCGTGGACCATGGAGGTGCTGGCGACGAATCATCCGGGGACGATAGAGGACGTTGCGATCGAGTTGGCGGCCATCCGGGACAGGTGGATGGCGGAGGGGATTCGGAATGTGAGGTAGACCCACCAGCTACATCCGAAGCTGGACTTTGACGGATCCTGTCGTCTTGTCGTAGGCGGTTGCGAGGGCCTGAGGCATTTCGGTGAGCGGGTAGGTGTGGGTCACCATGGGTTTGAGGTCGATCCTGCCCGACCCCATGAAGTCGATTGCCATCTCGAAGTCGTGCCTGCCGTCCATGATGCCGTAGCAGACGGAGAAGATGAACGACTGTTCCTTGAGGAGCGGCTCCATCCAGTCGGTCAGGACGGGGTCGTGGAAGACGCCGAGGACGACGATCCGTCCCATGACGCGGGTCATGTCGACGGCCTGGACGAGGGTGGCGTTGCTGCCGAATCCTCCCACGGTCTCGACGGTGATGTCGGCTCCCAAGCCGTCGGTGAGGTCTTCAACGGCGGAGGTCGCGCGGTCGTCGTTGGGGTCGAGCACAACATCCGCGCCGAGTGTCTTAGCCAATTCGGCCTGCTGGGCGTGTCTAGCGGTGGCAATTATTGTGCCGGCTCCGAGAGCTCTTGCGGCGGCGATTGCGGTCAGGCCTATGTTGCCCGCGCCCAGGACCAGCACCGTGTCTCCGGCTATGAGACCTCCCCGGCGCATCCCTCGAATCGATACGGCGAGGGGCTCGACGAGCGCGCCCTCTTCCCAAGTCATAGTGTCGCCGAGGGTGTAGCAGGCGACGGCGTTTCGGGTGACGAACTCGGCGAACCCTCCGCCAGCATAGTCGCCCTTGTCATCGCAGTTCCGGTACTGGCCCTGCCGACAGTACCAGCAGGTCAGGCAAGCCTTGCCATGGCCGACGACCTCGACGGCGACTCGCTGGCCAATCCTTGAAGGATCGACACCCTGCCCCACCTCGACGATCTCCCCCGCGGTCTCGTGTCCGGCGGGGAGGGTCTCAGGCTCAGTCAGCTTGCGGTACTGGTTGAGGTCGGAGCCGCAGATGCCCTCGGCGCGGACCCTGACGAGTGCGTCACCAGGGCCGGGATCGAGGCGTTCGGTACGCTTGATCTCGACGGTGTCGACGCCGTTGTACAGCGCGGCGAGCATCTTTGGCATAACGACTCAAGGGCACGGTCAAGGGAGCGATGTAGATTGGGGGCTCGCGAAGTTTACCATAACGAGAGCAATCAAAAAATGACGGACATTGGCGGACATCTAGTGACATCGGGAGCAGAAAGTAGAGCGATCTGCTCAGGACTGAGGGTTTGTCGCAGACGGCCAGTGAATGTGGTAGGAGGGTTGGGGGTATGATTTAACCTGACATTTTCGGACATTTTCGGACAAGTCTATTGACGCAATGGGATTGCTCGCTAGGCGTAATGGCCTTTCCTGTGATCGCACGGCCGTTTTGGAGTAGTCGGTTGCCCTCCCGTTTCAATTTCGTCAGCACGATCTAGTGTAGTACATATGTGCCTTTCGTCAAGTCGGGTTCATGAATTCGCTAACGGGCCTTGTCGCGGGAGAGCAGTCAGTTCGCGATGGGCTGGGCGATGATCCAGAGGCTGGTCGCGGTGTAGACGATCATGAGGGCGAGCATCGGGTACTGGCTCTTAACAGCCAGTGCGGACGTGGGCATCCGGCGAAGCGAGATGATGTGGGCGATGTAGACGGAGAGGATGTGTCCCAGGACGATTGCGATGATCGAAACCCACCAGACGAATCCTGGGGAGATGATGGTGATGTCGATGAGGTATCCAGCGGTGCCGAAGAGGTCCCAGTCGAAGCCGAAGGGGTCGGAAAGGAGGGGGATGATCCCCTGTCCCTGTATGGTGAGGAGCGAGATGAAGTGGGCCATGTTGTATGCCAACGCGATGGGTATCAAGGACAAGACGAAGACCTTGGCAACGTCGAAGACGGGTGTGTCGGTCGTTCCCTCGAATAGGCGGAGCACCCATGAGAAGCCCAGATAGACCGTGAGGAAGAGCACAGGGATGAAGAGCAGGCCAAGCGTGTCGATCGTGCCGAAGGTGTCGACCGGCAGCGGAGAGATGACGGGATGGAGGGCGTCCTGCACGTTGAGCCAGGCGCTCGTTTCGGAGATTCCGTCGAAGGTAACGGTGGCAAGGGTGAGGATGACGAAGACGGCCATGGAAGCGGACACTACACCGCGAGTGGCGAGACCGACGGCGTAGGGGCGAAGGTTGAATTGGCGTTCATCGGGATCAGCCCGCTGGAAGGACTCGATGCAGTCGACACACGATTCCATTTCGTCGTCGCCGGAAGTCGCGATCTCAGTCGGCGAAAAACGGGCGAAGAGGCCGAACAGCACAGAGAACGCCTCGCCGCTCCTCAGCCAGACGTGCTTGCCGAATAGGAGCATACCGGCCCACGTGATCGCAGAGTACAGTAGTATGAAGAGACCGAGCTTGAAGGGCGCCTGCGCACCGTTGTAGACGTTCTCCAGCCAGGCGAAGATGAAGAAGAGGATGACGGCAGGCCAGACTCCCCAGCTCTCGGGGTAGCCGATCAGGCCCTCATCTCCGTCGTCACCGCCGACGAAGCCCTCGATCCACTCGAATATGGTCCTCCAGGGGTTCACGAGCATCCAGAGGTTGCCGAGCAGGGCGCAAATGTAGCCCATACCGACCCACCAGATGATCCAGACGAAGGTGGGGGAGAAATTCTCAACGGGCTTGTTGACGCCGAAGAGGCTGGTGGCGATCAGGAGCAGGAAGACGGCGACGCCGAGGAGCTTGAACGCGCCGGTGAATGTCTTGCTCCGAAGGACGGCCCCTAGAACAGGAACGTCGAGCAGGTTGAACGTGGGATACCGGAACTCGCCGGGCTGCTTGTTGACGAACAGACCGATGACGACGAATGAGGCGGCAACCGCCGCAGCAGCAGCGATCATGAACATGTTTAGAGGAAGAGGGAGATCGTACCTCTCGCCAAATCCGTGAGCGTAGACGGGAGGCATCGCCATTGCCGAGGCAACGACCACGATGGCGGTTATGAGTGCAGTCTTTCTCAGGGACATGAGTCGTCCAAACGTGGGGACTGAATTTCTATTCTAGCGTCTTGATGTAGTTGATGACATGCCAGATCTCTTCGTCGGTGTACCTGCCGGCAAGGCCGACCATCGCGGTGCCCGAAATGCCGTCGCTGATGAATTCGAAGAGGATCCTGTCGGGATGGAGGGGCACGTGGATGATGAGATTGGCCGGAGGTGGATCGAGACCGACTGCCGCGGGGCCGTCGCCACGTCCCTGAACGCCGTGACAGGAGGCGCAGGCCTCAGTATAGACACGGTCGCCTATGGCGAGCGACTCAGGGTTGGGAGGAAACGGATTACGGTCGCCCGATGTGGCCGATTCCCCGAACTGCGCGGTGAAGACGACTCCCGCCCCGATGATGAATACGACGAGGCCTGGGGTCATGACAGCCAGCCCCCGGCGCGAGTACCAGCCGCCGAGGGGAATGCCGACGGCGAGGAAGATGAAGCCCAGAACAGCGAGTTCGACGCCGAAGAGCAGACGACCGGTGTCCGCCGAAGGGAAGATGGTGGAGCTGCTGCCGCGCCCGGCTGAGGCGACCTCGAAGCGGAATGCGGTACGGGCGTCGAAGGTGTCAGGACGGCGGACGGTGACTTCAAGCTGGTACGCGCCTGCGATGTTAATCGGGACGTCGTTGGCAAGAAACTCTCCTTCCCCGGCTCGCCCGGTCGGAAGGACGCCCTCGCCAAGGTCGGCCTCGAGGTAGGACAGACGTATGTCCACTCCTGAGGCATTCGCAATCGGGTCGCCGCGGCGGTCGGCAAGCATAACGGTCACCGCGTTGGGACCTAATCGTCCGGGCTCGATTTCAACATCGATGGTGGCCCCCTCCGCCGTGTCCTGGAAAGTCAGACTTTGGGGGAGGCCGATACCCTGCCGAGAGGCGACCTGTCGGGCTGGCTCAAGGCTTGTGAGGTAGGCTGCGGCGAGAATGACGAGGACTCCGACGATAGCCTCTGCCGTAACAGTCCGACGCAACAGAGTCGCTGCCTTGCGATCTGCGCGGATGGCAGGGATTAGCCACAGAAGGTTGGTGGCTCCGAAGACCAAGAGCACGCCGACAAGTGCGGTCTTTATCAAGAGCGCTTGCCCATAAGGGACGACGAGCGCGGGCAGGACGGTGACTTGGGCCCACGCACTGTAAAGGCCAGTGACAGTGAGCGCAACGACACTGAGTCCGGCCACGAGGGAAAATCTCGGAAGGACGGCGAGGATTACCTGACGGACATTGCCCTCGGGGGAATAGGAGAAGACGACGGGGAGAATTAGTGCGAGTCCGAACAGGCCGCCGACCCAGAAGGCCGCTGCAAGGAGGTGGATGTAGTCGGTGACGGTGGCGGCAAGCTCAATGCCCGGTGTGGCCGCCCCATGGCTGGTCGCGCTGAGGGTAGCCATGGCGAGTGCCGTGACCAGAAACGCCGATATCCAGAGGATGGTATCGCGTCGTGTGGAAGGAACCCGGCGAAGTCGCAGCAGAGCCCATATCGGGCCGAGGGCCCCTATCAGAAGGGATGTGCGCTGGAGCCATCTCCTGCCCCATTCGGTCTCCGTGATGACGAAACGAATCGGCTCACCCAGTGTCTCGATGAGCGAGACCTCGTGGACGGACGATGCCTGCACAAGCAAATGTCCGGCCGAGCCGAGCAGCGCCACGACGATTCCGGCGATGGCTATCTTGTCCGTCCTGTCACGAACTCTTGCCAAGAGATCTTCGGTGTTATTCATGGACGTCAGCGGTGGACGAAGGACGATGAGCCAAAGCATGAGGACGCCGAGCACTGAGAGTCCGCCGAGAAGGACGGCCCATCGCATGAAAGGCTCGGCGGGCGAGTGGAGAACAGGTTCGCTCGAAAGGTCGGACGGCTGGGCCGACAGCGGCTCGCCGACCGAGTAGAAGAACGTCCCCCGAATGGTGTGCCCGTCGACCGTGGAGAGGCTGCGCCAGGCGACGGTGTACGTGCCGTTCGGTAGGTCGTCCTGCAGGCTGACCTGCATGACCGTGGGATCGCTGGGATCAACAGCGCTGTCGTCGTTATCGACGCGGCTTCCCTCGGAGTCGAGGACTTCGATAGAGCTGAAGGAGGGATCGAGAGGCTCGGTGAACCAGATGGTGATCCTGGACGGGGCCGTGTCGAGCACCGAGTTCGGCGCGGGGTCGGCGTCGGCGAGGTTGGCGTGCGCGGAGGCGGATTCGGGCTGGGACAAGATGACGGCCACCAGCGCGAGAGCAAGGACCGCTCCCTTCCAAGCGAGTGCGCCTCTTGTCGTACGAGGAAATGACATCGAAACCCCTATGAGGCTGTCTGCCTCTTACGTCGCCTGCGTTTTCCGCCGAGAGAAGCACGGAGGGAAAGCCCGAAGATAATAAGGAAGCCCACGAGGACAACCAGCGTCAGTATGCCGGTAATGGGGCTGGCGTTCTTGACCTCTACCTGAAAGTCCGTCGAGTGCTGGCCGTCGTCGTCTGTGATAGTCGTCGTGAAAAGCCAAATG
>JAPPDQ010000018.1:1810-7201 GCA_028875495.1 Chloroflexota bacterium | reverse complement strand
CTCAGGAACTCGTCCCAACGATGCGCGAATTGGGGCTGTTCGGCATCACTATACCGGAAGAGTACGGCGGGCTCGGCCTCGACCAGACGACGATGGCGATGATCTTCGAGGAGCTCAGCAAAGGCTGGATGAGCGTTGCGGGAATCATCGGGACGCACCACGTCATGGCGTCTATCGTCGGCGATTTTGGCACGGAAAAGCAGAAGGAACGCTTGCTGCCCTCGATGGCGAGTGGTGATATCCGAGGCGCACTTGGCCTGACCGAACCGGAGGCGGGCAGCGACGTGCAGAACATCCAGACGACTGCGAAGAAGGACGGGGAGGAGTACGTCCTAAACGGGAGCAAGATGTTCATCACGAACGGCGAACACGGAAACGCCGTTGCCGTCCTCGCGAAGACCGATCCTCACGCGGAGCCGCGCTACCGGGGAATCAGTTGCTTCGTTGTGCAGAAACCCGCACACGGCTTCTCGGTCGGACAGCATATCGACAAGCTCGGCTACCGAGGGCTCGATACTGTTGAATTGGTATTCGACAACGTGCGGGTCTCCACCGAAAATCTCGTCGGAGGCGAAGAGGGTCGGGGCTATAGTCAGGTGCTGAGTGCGCTGGAGTCGGGCAGAATCAACGTCGCGGCCCGTGCTGTCGGTGTGGCGACTGCGGCGTTCGAGGCGGCCATAAAATACGCGGGCCAACGCAAGGCGTTCGGCAAGAGAATTGCCGATCATCAGGCCATCGCGTCCAAGCTGGCAGATATGGCCACGAAGATCGAGGCGGCCCGGCTCCTGACCTACGAAGCGGCTCGGAAACGGGATGAGGGCGGACGAGTCGACCTTGAAGCCGGCATGGCAAAGCTGTTTGCGTCGGAGGTCTGCGGCGAGGTGACGATGGAGGCCATGCGGATACACGGCGGCTACGGCTACATCAAAGAGTACCCCGTCGAGCGGTACTACCGCGATGCGCCCCTCATGATCATCGGCGAGGGCACCAACGAAATTCAGAAACTCGTCATAGCCCGGAGACTGCTCGACAAGTACGGCGTGTAGCTTCCGCTGGTCTCTCTCCTGACGGGGGCGACATACAATGAGCGGCGCGATCTCTCCCGGCGTTATCTCCCGGCGTGAACCACCAAGTCATCAGTGATCTGATCGACACTGGAACAGCCGGAGTACGCCATGATCTTGTCGAACTCCGCCCTGATAATCGAGAGCATCAACCGGACTCCGTTCTCTCCGTCGTAGGCGAGACCCCAGTGAACCGGCCGCCCCACGAATACGGCTCGCGCTCCCAGCGCCAACGCGCGAAACACGTCCAGGCCCGATCGAATGCCGGAGTCGAAAAACACTTCCGCGTCGTCTCCTAAGATGTCCACGAACTGCGGCAGAAGCTCGATCGAAGAAAGGCCGCCGTCGAACTGCCGCCCGCCGTGTGTTGAGACGATGACGCCATCGACACCGTAGTCGAGACACCTGCGGGCGTCGTCGGTCCTGCGAACTCCCTTGAGCACCAATGGCAGCCCTCCCGACAGCTCGCGCAGCCAGTCGAGCCTGTCCCATGTGATGTTCGGTGGCTCCCACTGGGCGAAGCCGCCCTCGTCCGTGAGGTCGGGCCTTTGTCTCAGGTTGGCGAACGACTTGATCTTCGAAGGTATGGACGGCGTGGTGAGCAATGCGTCTGCCATTGGAAATGGTCCGACGACATCAACGGTGAGAACGAGCGCCGAGAACCCCGCTGGCTTGAGAAGCGGCAGGTATTCCTCCGTGAGGCCGTCGCTGTAGTGAATGTGCTGGAACCACAACGGCCCGGTTGCCGCCGCTGCGACTTCATCGAAGGTGTGTGCGGAGCCGGTTGGCAGGGCCATAAGGGTACCTTCGGCACCAGCCACCCTTGCCACGGCCAACTCGCCCTCTCGATGGCTGCCGGTCTGGCCACCCGCAGGAGCACACATGATGGGGAACTCGATTCGCTGTCCAAGAACGGTCGTTGAGAGATCGCGCTTCGTGGTATCCAGCAACACGGGCGGATTCAATGCAATCTCGTCGAGCTTGGCGCGGTTACGGTCGCGTGTCCAGTTCTCGCCCACGCCGCGCGACACGAAATAGCGCTGGTCCGGCGCCATCTTCGCCTCCGCCATAGCTTGGAGTTCGGCGATAGTCGTTGGCCGTGCTGCACTTTCCACTTAGAGTCTCCGACGAAAAAACTCAGGTAATTGTAAACTACGGAGCGCCGTAACGAGTGCGCAGTGCGAACGGACAAAGAAACGATATATCCTGAGGCGACGATTTCAGAGGAACCCTCACTCGACTGATTTGGCGTTTCCGGCAGCATGAACCGATTGGAGGTCTTCTAATGCCGCTTCCACGACCGATCACCATTGCAAATACTCGGTACCTGAAGGACGACGTCAACAGCTACAGTCCTGAGATCATAGAGATCGCCAAGCGTCTCGACGCCAACCACATCCTCCTGAGCTTTACCGGAACGTCCGGCGAGGACAAGGAAAGGTGGAACTGGCGACTCATCAAGCCGTTCGTGCAACAGTGCCACGATGAGGGCCTGTTCGTCGCGTTCTACATGAAGCTCACGAACATCAACTGGAAGCCCATGTTCCACGAGCGACCGGAATCGCAAGAGTGGCTGATGCGATACGCGGACGGGCGGCCTGCCATCTATCTAGGGCATCCTGACCGGTACATGGGCTGTCTGAACAACCCGAACTGGCGCAACCACCTGAAGGAGATGATCGCTAAGGCGGTCGAGCACGAGCCGGACTCCCTCTTCTACGACAACTGTTTCGTTCCGCGAGAGCTGGCGGGCCTGAACGACGACGAGGCTGCCGCCGCAGGCTGGGCGTGCTACTGCGGCCTATGCCGTGTGAGCTTCCGGGAGTACACGGCTAAGAAGCTGGGCTGGGAATGCGAGCTGCCGTGGCCGCCGAAGTGGGACGATCTAGTCTGGCAGACGTTCGTTGAATTCCGCGACGAGTACTTCGCCGATGCCATGGGCATGGTCGTCGACTACGCCCACGAGCTTAACCCGGATATCGTCGTGTACCCGAACCTCGCCGTGCCGTGGATGGGAGGCGGAGGCGCGAAGGGTTCCGCCACCCATCTTGTCGCGGACAAGGTCGACCTAATTCTCCTCGAGCGCCGGGGAGCGCCGAGATTGGAGTCCCCTCCGGCGGGGGGAATGCCCCGCGCCATCAACGCGGTCGTCGACTGGAAGTACGGCTCTCGCGTCAAGAACACTCCCATCTGGTACCGGCAAAATAAGCCGGGATCCCATACGCCCGACCAGATGAAGATCGGCCTCGCGGAGTCGTCCGCGTTCAACGGCGCGACGCACCACATCATGGCCGCTCTGTTCACACACGAGCACGTGAAGGCCGACATCATCAGGCACTACTACACATGGCTTCAGGAGTACGAGCGCTTCTATGTCGATGCCAAGCCTTTGGCCGATGTCGCGCTGCACGTCTCCACGCCGACGATCAACTGGTACTACCCGAACCGCGTCACTCAAGGAGGCTCCGAACTGCCGCAGAACCTCACCGGCCTCGCGCAGGCGCTCGTTGAGCTGCACATGCCCTTCAACGTGGTGCTGGATGAGGATCTGACCACGGATCATGGATATCGCGTACTGGTGCTCCCAAACTCTGCCTGCATGAGTGACGAGGAAGTCGAGGCCGTTCGTCGGTTCGTCGCGGGCGGCGGCGGGCTGATAGCTACTGCCGATACTTCGTTATACGACGAGAAGTTCCGCATCAGGGACGATTTCGCTCTCGCCGACGTGTTTGGAGCGCATCACGGGCAGGCGGTGGACGAGGTGGTAAAGAGCGAGTACGGTAAGGGCAGAGTGGCCTTCCTGCCCGGCGACCCGGACGAGCGGTTCTGGTACGAGGGCATCTCCACCGACTTGGCGTTATTCCGCGAAGCGTTGGAGCATGTCCTGGACGGGGACTGGCCGATTGAGATTGACGCGCCCACCACTACAGTGATGAACCTCACCGAGACCGCCGACGGTAATGCGACCCTTGTTCACCTCATCAACTACGACGTGCAGCTTACGGAGACACAGAAGGCCTTCGGGAAGGAAGAGGTTCCTCCCGTCACCGACACCCTGGCGCGGCGTGTGGTCGGCATTCCGGCGACCATCCGCAAACCGGCTGGCCGCACCGCTGAGCGCGTCCGTCTCCACTCGACCGACCTCGACGAGCCGCTAGATCTGGTATTCCAAGAGTCCGATCGCGCTGTGAGCTTCGAAATCCCCATCCTGTGGATCTACGACGTGATCGCCGTAGACTGGCAATAGCGCGAGGCTAGGGAACTTGCATCGAGCGGATTGGACTTGCTGACCGATGGACGCACTGGACATCGTCACGCGGTTTGAACGCGAAGTCAGGATTGCCGTAGAGGCCGCCCAACTGACAGGTAAGCGTTTTGCCGTCGCCGTATCGGGCGGGCCTGACTCCCTTGCAATGCTGTATGCCCTTCATCGTCTGCAGGACGAGCTGGGTCTAGCCCTGCACGTTGCCCATCTCGACCACGGACTACGGGGGCAGCACTCGGCTGCGGACGCCGAGTTCGTAGCTAATACCTGTGCCAAGCTCGGCGTCAACTGTACGGTTGAGGCCGCGGACGTGCCAGCATTCCAGCGGGAGCATCGGATGTCGCTTGAAGAAGCGGCTAGGGAAGCGCGATACGGGTTTCTTGCACGAGTGGCCGAAAAGGTAGGAGCGGCTGCCGTTGTCACCGGTCACACGTCGGACGATCAGATCGAGACCGTCCTGATGAACTTCATCAGGGGAAGCGGTCTGCGTGGACTGCGTGGCATGATGCCCACCTCAAGGCGAGATATTGGGGGCAATGATACGACACTCTTTCGTCCCCTCCTGAATCTGTCGAAGCAAGACACCATTGCCTACTGTGAGGCGCTCAATCTTGTTCCACGTATAGATGAGTCCAACCGCTCGAAGCAGATGACGAGAAACAGGGTGAGGTTGGAGCTGCTGCCTCTTCTGCGGGAAATGAATCCGGCCTTCGGCGACGCCGCCCTACGGTTATCAAAAAACGCAGGTAACTTGCTCACCATCGTGGACATTAGTGTGGATGCAGCATGGTCGGATGCTGTTGCCGAAGAAGGAAAAATCATCCGCATCGACCGTGAGAAATTCCGCGCACTGGACGGGCCGGTGCGGGCCCATCTCATCATTCGCGCTCTATCGCAAGTTAAAGGGGATGCTCAGGGCATCGAACGGGTACATATCGAAGACGCTACGCGCGCCGTCCTCGACTCGCCGGATACACAGTTGCATTTGCCTGACGGTCTCCGTCTCTCTGTGGAGCAACGGTCGGCGGTCATATATGTGGGGGCCGGCGTATTCGTCGCCTC
>JAPPDQ010000018.1:0-1800 GCA_028875495.1 Chloroflexota bacterium | reverse complement strand
GATGCGTCCCCTCTTACCGTTCCCGGAGTGACGAACGTGGGAGAGTGGCGAATCACCACCGAGCGAATCGAGATACCATCGGAGAACCATCCGCGCGATGAAGGCGGGCAGTCTCCCAAAGGATTCACCGAGCGGTTCGGATCTGCAGTCGATGTCATGTCCCTGGAAATCCGTAGTCGTCTGCCGGGCGACCGCTTTCAACCACTTGGCATGTCGGGGACGAAAAAGCTGAAGGACTTTATGATCGACGAAAAGGTATCAAAATCGATACGAGACTCGATACCCTTGATCGTCACGTCAAGGGGGATCGCGTGGGTAGTCGGTAGGCGAATAGCAGAATGGGCCAAGGTCGGTGACAACGACCGCGCGTGCTTGGAGATCAGGGTCGAGAGGGTTCAGTAAGGCCCGACATGGTCTCTTCTGGTACCATGTTTGCCGGCATTTCGATCACGAGGAACATACATCTATGGGAAAGCACTATGACAATGCGGCCATTCCCGACGTGCTGCGCCGCGACTTCGACGTATACGACCGGATATCAGAACTGGGCATTGATCTGGGAACGTTCGAGGAAAACGTGACAACTCTCGCTGACCAGAACATCGCGCACATGGTGTTCCACGAGAGCGGCTTGGTCTACCTGTCCGGCTCATCGGGAGGAACGTACCCTATGAACGACGATGAAGACCGCATCGCCCATGGCTTCCAGGGAGCGCAGGATGCGGCAGATCACCAGATCAGCAGGCTCCACTGGGGCTTGAGCGCCGGTGGAGAGGGCGACCTCAACGATGTTCTGTACACGGTGAAGGCGCTGGGAATGGTTGTAACGCCGGGAGGAGGAACGACGAGCGCGGGACCGCCCGTAACGAACGGCTTCTCATTCCGGTGGCAGTCCGTATTCGGCGGCGGAAAGAGCTCCTACGCCGTCGGCGGCGTCGATCCCGGAGGTTTTGCAGGCGTCCATGCTCGGAGCGCTATGGGCGGTTTCGACGGACGGTTCTCAATCGAGCCGGAGATAGTCGTCGCGATACCGGCCAGCTTGGCGATGGATATCATCGGCAACAGGGGATGGGTGTTTCCGCTGCCGCCGGCCATGCTGGAGAAGATCAAAGCCGGTCGAGGATAACGGGAGAAGTTGATCCATGGCAAAATTCCCTTATGTGAATAGAGATGACCTCTCGGAAGACAAGCGGCACGTCTACGACCGTATCGCCCAGACCCGCGGCAGTGTCGATCACATCTTTCGGTTGCTTCTCAACAGTCCCGATGCCGCTGAGGTCGCCACGAGTGTAGGGGAGTACATCAGATATCGGTCGCCGCTCGATCCCGCCGTTCGGGAGATTTCCATCCTCAGCGTCGCGCGTGAGCTTGACTGCGAGTACGAGTGGGCTCAGCACGAGCCCATAGCGCGCCGGGACGGCGTGAGTGACCACACCATCGAGTCGATCAGAAGCGGACGAGCACCAATGGGCGTCCCTGCGAAGGACGGCGTCTACGTTCAGGGTGTCAAGGAACTCGTCCGCGGTGGATCGTTGAGCGAGCCTACCTACAAGGCAATCGAACACCTGCTAGGCCCTTCGCAGACGCTCGACTACCTCGTGCTTGTGGGCTATTACTCAATGCTGGCCCGCATTATGGCGACGCTCGAAATCGAGCTCGACGAGGGACTTGAGGCGGATCTTCCGGAACTATAACGGCTTGCGCGCGTGCTTGAAATAGCCGAGGATGGCACGCTACCATACCTGCGGCAACTGACTCGGCTCACCATTATCAGGCGGGTTGCCCCGCTAAAACACAGGT
>JAPPDQ010000272.1 GCA_028875495.1 Chloroflexota bacterium | reverse complement strand
CGAGGTATTCGACGAGCGCGTCTGTCACCATGTCGTCGAAGGCGTTGTAGCTCGTGAGGCCAACACCCGCCATCTCGACGCTCACGCGGTGCTGTGAGGTGGTGTCCTGCGGAATGTCGCGAAACATCGGCTCCCCCAGCATCGGCGCTCCGGGATGAGTGGCCATGTACTCGCCGAGCGGACGCTTCTCAAAGCCGTGCCGCTGGTCGGCCCCCACGAAGTGCATCCGGCCGATGAGGGCAGTCTCGTATCCCGCTACGCCAAGCGAGTGCGCCCACGTCGGGATGCCGGAGTGCAGCACGTTCTGGTTCGTCCAGACACGGTTGCCTGTTGGCGTTCGCCCCGTCATGAACGACATCCTGCTCGGAACGCACACCGGCGAAGGACAGTAGGCGTTCTCGAACAGCATCCCTTCCGACGCCAGACGGTCGAGGTTGGGGGTACGCACCAGCGAGTCGCCGTAGCTGCCAAGCTGCCGCTTGCTGTGCTGGTCCGACATCAACACCAGGATGTTGGGGCGTACAGTCCCTGCGCGTTCGCTCATATCTATGGCTCTGACGTTAGCCGCCGGACTATTCAGCCAAGATCGTCTTCGACCGCACCGTCTGCGCGGCCAGCCTGTCCGGGTCGGGCTGCGGCAGGCCGTCGGTGAACGGCTCGAACGTCAGACGCTCCGTGAGCTCCATCGGCGGACCCGATAGGTCTTGCGTGTAGAATCGCGAGGAAGGGAAGAGGTCGCCCGGATAGGTGAAGTTCGGCAGCGTCGCCACCTCCACGCAGAGCGCCCCTCCGAGCGCGCTTTCCAGCATTCCCCCGATCCATACCGGCACCCCTGCGTCCCGGCACAGGTCATGGACGGCAAGGGCGTTGCTGAGTCCCCCGATCCGTCCCGGCTTGATGTTGATGTACTGCGCCGCGCCGACTTGGACGGCCTGCTCCGCTGCCTTCACGCTCACAATGGTCTCGTCGAGGCACACCGGCGTTTGGATCTGCTTGGCAAGCTCCGCGTGGTCAAGCACGTCGGCGTAGTACAGCGGCTGCTCGATGAAAGCGAGCCCCATGTCGTCGATGGCCTTGAAGAACGGCAGGTCGTCCAGCGTGTAGCCGGAGTTGCAGTCGATGTGGAACGTCATGTTCGGGAACGTCGACGTGACGGCCGTGAGCATGTCGAGGTCCCAACCGGGCGCCGTCTTGAGCTTGATGCGCGGGAATCCCGTGTCCACCGCCTTCTGGATGTTGCCCAGCAGCATGTCTATCGAGTCCTGGATGCCGAAGTCCGCGCCCGCCACAACCTCCCGCGTCTCTCCGCCCAGCAGCCGGTGCACCGGCGTTCGCGTGATTGTGCTCTCCAGCGTCCACCAAAGTATCTCCACCGCGGCCTTCGCGAACGAGTTGCCCTTGAACACCCCCAGCCGGTCATTCAGGTCTTGGGCAGTCTCGTACTCGCGCCCGACGACGTACGGCCCGAACACCTCCGTGACGTGATAGAACACCGATCCCGCGCTCTCCGGCAGGTACGTCGGAGCGAAGAACGGCGTCGACTCCGACCACGCCGTGTGCTCCCCGCTCGTAGCTTTCACCAGCACGCTGTGGATGTCGTAGTCCTCCCCGTAGGCCGTCCGCCACGGATAGATCAGCGGCATCTCCACGTAGTACACGTCAAGTCGGTCGATCTTCATGGTGCACCTTCTCCTTCGGCTTCAGCTGGGCTGAGGCGTAGCCTGACGAGGCAATTATACCCTCACGCGCAGTCCGGGCCTACACGAATCCGTTCACCCTGAGCTTGTCGCAGGGTCGTTCAATGGTTCGACAAGCTCACCACGAACGGTCCGATTGTCCTATTGGATATCCTCTAGGGCGTGCTCCATTCCCGCACGTTGGGCAACGGCCCGTCGAAGATGTCCGCCAAATCCTCCCGCACCGCGATGAACTCGTGCGCCAGCACTTCTATTCCCTGCAGCGTCTTGCTCGTTTGGATCTTGCCGGTCTGCCGGTACACAACCACGTACCCGTTGCGAGTCACGATGTCTTCGATGGTCAGCTCCGGCAGGTCGAGCTCGAAGATGACGTGGGGCCGCGCCACACCACACCGTCTAGCGATGTCCTCCGCGAATTCCAAATACCTCGGCAGCACTCGGAGAAGCCCCGTGCTGTCGCGTTCTACCTCGCCCGTGATCTCGCAGTCGGTGAAGTGCGGCGTCGTGACGCCCCGGCGGTCGATGAACTCGACTTCCCCGTAGTGAGGGCCGAGCGCGTGATAGGGGACGAAACCGGCCTGTCCGCTCATGACGACCATCTTGCCGTCCACCTCGGACTGCAGTCGCTCGATGACCGAGCCAAGCTCCTCTACCACCGGCATGTCTCGCAGATGAGTCCTGTTAGGCCGAGCGAACCACGAGTACCGCTCGATCGGCAGGCCCTGCTCCTCCACTTGCGACACTTCCCAAATCGGCGTGCTTACGGAACCGAATTTGGCAAACCAGACCGTCCCAACTATGTGGAATGCGATGATCCCCCCGATCGCGTACACCTGCAGGTCGCGCAGCTTGATGCGAGGGATGATAACCACGCCGAGCACGGCCAACGCGGGAATCACCGGCACGATGAAGCGCGACCCCTCCATCCAGTCTCCCCCGACAAGGAAGATGAAGCTGATGTACGCCACCGCATAGAGGGCCAACAGCAGCCCGCCGATGAACTCCGGCTCGTCACGCACAAACCTGCGCGCAATATAAACGCCCCCCGCGACAGCGAAGAACGGCAGCAGCGACACGGGAGGCGGCATCAGTGACGATGTGAGGTATTCAATTCCATCGCCCATCGAGGCAAGGAATGCACTGCCTCCCAGCTTGGCCGTCACTGGCTGGGGCAGCCAGTCACCGAAGTACAAGGTCTTCAACGCGACGATTGCGGCCATCAGGACTCCCGCCGCGAGTGCCGCCCACATGACCTTGCGGATCGCCAGCGCATAGTCCTCCAATCGCTCATCCGCCACCGTGATGCCCCGCAGTCGAAGCAATACGAACATTGCGAGGAGCACTGACGCGATCACAAATATCGCCTCCGGCCTCACGAGGAGGAACGCGCCCATGCCGCCCCACACCGTCGCAGGTGGTCTCCCGGCTCCGGGCCGCTCAATATACCGGGTCAGGTGATACAGCAGCGCTGTCGCGGCCAGCGCCGTCATCGTGCCTTCGAGTCCTCCCGTCGTCCAGTACACGAACGGCGCCGCCGTCGCCACGATCATCGACGCGCCCATGGCGTACCACCGCCCCACGTACAGCCGCGCGAACTCGTAGGTATAAATGATTGTCACGACCCCGAAGACCACCGACATCGGCGGACCAATGGCAGGAACCGAGAGCCTAGTCACGAATGACAGTAGGCCCAGCACCAGCACGTGGAGCAGACTCGTCGACTGCTCGATATGCGCGCCATTGATATTGGCGATCTCGCCGAACTCTCTCAGCGTATGCGCCGCCCAGTAGGTGATGTACGCATCGTCCCGCCCCGCCGACGGAAACAGCGCAATGGAAAGGCCGAGCAACCCCACAACCGGAATCAGGACGGGCCAGGACGAGGCGATGTATCTACGGATGGCGGCGGTCAATGGTGGTGCCGTTCCCATGAGAGATAGACACCATCATATGGCGTGGTGGGGATTGCGACAACCGTATATACCTTGACCCTCGTCCCGCAGCGCCTGTATACTGCGATTAAGCGAATACACACAGGCAGCGAACAGGAGTAGTAGGTCTCCGGCGACGCTCAGAGAGCCGGGTTAGGTGAGAGCCGGCGCGCACGCAGAGACCGAATGGACTTGGGAGCCTCCATCCGAGACCCTCAAAACTGAGGGCGTAGGCGTGGACGGATAGGGCAACCGTTACCAGTGCCCGGGGCATTTACGGCTCGACTTGGGCCCGCGTGCCTGACAAAGGTCTTCCGGCCCTAGCGCCGGGCGACGAAGCAGGGTGGCACCACGGATTTCGACCCGTCCCTCCATTGGGATGGGTTATTTGTTTAACGAGAAAATGAAGACCGGGAGGAATCAGCCGATGGGACGCATTGGCACATCGTTGTGGCGACGGTGACAACACCCCGTTCACCCTGAGCTTGTCGAAGGGCGATCATGGTTCGACAGGCTCACCACGAACGGTACGAATGGGCTTTTGGGCCCCGCCAAACGCAGCACAACGAAAGGACATTCCCAAATACCATGCAAACTGAAACGCTTACCGTCGAAGACACAAGCGCGGAGACGCGAAAGCGGCGCGTCCTGAGCGGCATACAGCCCTCCGGCGACCTGCACCTCGGCAACTACCTCGGCGCGATCAAGCGATGGGTCGAGCGGCAGTACGAGAAGGAGAACTACTTCTGCATCGTCGACCTGCACGCCATCACGCTGCCTCATGACCCGGAGGCCCTGCGCCAGCGCACACGCGGGGTCGCCGCGCTGTACATCGCGTCTGGGCTGGATCCCGACCACTGTCCCATCTTTATCCAGAGCCACGTGACCGCACACGCGGAGGCGTGCTGGCTGGCCGGTTGCGTCACGCCTCTCGGCTGGCTCGAACGCATGACGCAGTACAAGGACAAGGCCGGTCGCTCCGACAGTAGCGAGCGCATCTCCACCGGGCTGCTCGCGTACCCCGTCCTGATGGCCTGCGACATCCTCCTGTACAGCGCCGACGAGGTGCCGGTAGGGGAGGACCAGAAGCAGCACGTCGAGCTCTCCCGCGACATCGCCCAGCGCTTCAACCACATGTTTGGCGAGACCTTCGTCCTGCCCGAGCCGATGATCCCGGAGATCGGCGCGCGCGTCATGGGGTTCGACGACCCCTCGCGAAAGATGTCCAAGAGCTACGAGCACATCCGCGGCCATCTGGTAAAGATGGTCGACGAGCCGAAGGAGATCGAGCGCACGATCAAGCGCGCCGTGACCGACTCGGGGAACGAGATCGTCTTCTCGGAAGACCCTGCCAAGGCCGGAGTGAACAACCTCCTCGGCATCTACCAGGTCATCACCGGCAAGACGCCGGAGCGGGTCGAGGCCGACTTCGCGAATGCGCGGGGCTACGGCGACCTGAAGAGCGCCGTGGCGGAGGTCGTCATAGAGGAGCTTCGCCCGATCCGCGAGCGGTACAACGAGATCATGGACGACGTGTCGGAGCTCGACCGCATCCTCGCGGACGGCGCCGACCGCGCAGGAGCCGTGGCGAACGCCAAGCTCCGCGAGATGAAGGAGCGCATGGGCTTCGTCCTGCCGGGAGGTGGGTCATGAGCGGCCCGTACTATCCCAGCCTCGAAGAGGTCGAACGCCTCGCCGATCATGGCAACATGGTGCCCGTCTACCGCGAGGTCAGCGCTGATCTGGAGACCCCCGTGTCCGCCTACATCAAGGTGGCCCGTCCCCCGTACTCGTTCCTGCTCGAGAGCGTCGAGGGCGGTGAGCACATCGCCCGCTACAGCTTCATCGGAACGGAGCCGCTCGGCGTCGTCAGAACGGGAGCCGAGCAGCCCAACGGGTCAGTCGATCCCTTGGTCCCCATCCAACGGACGATGGACGCCTACGACCTTGTTCACATTCCCGATCTGGGGCCGTTCAACGGCGGGATGGTCGGCTACATCTCCTACGACGCTGTCAAATACTTCGAGCGGCTCCCGACTCCCGAAAACGACCCGGTCGACGTACCGGAGTCGGTCTTCATGATGACGACTACCTTCCTCATCTTCGACCACGTGCGGCAAATCATCCGCGTCGTCAGCCACGCATTCCTCGACGGCGACGTGGAGACCGCCTACAGGGAAGCAGTCGAGCGTATCGACGAAATCGTCGCAAGGCTCGACGCGCCGCTCCAGGCTCCTCCCCGCTCCACGAACGGTTCAAAGCCGTCCGACGTGACCTCAAACTTCACGCGAGAGGACTACGACCACATCGTCGAACGGTGCAAGGAGTACATCTACGCCGGGGACATCATTCAGACCGTCCCCTCGCAGAGGTTTTCCCGCGCCACGACGGCCCACCCGCTGGCGATCTACCGCGCGCTGCGGGCAATTAACCCCTCGCCATACATGTACTACCTCGAACTCGACGACTTTCACATCGTCGGGGCGTCGCCTGAGGAGCTCGTCCGTGTTCACGACGGCGTCGTAACAACCCGACCCATAGCGGGGACCAAGCCGCGTGGTAAGACGCAGGAGGAGGATGACGAGAACGAGCGTCATCTGCTGGCCGACGAGAAGGAGCGCGCCGAGCACATCATGCTGGTGGACCTCGGTCGCAACGATCTCGGTCGCGTCTGCAAGTCCGGCACCGTGGGCGTCACCGAGCTGATGATCGTCGAGCGGTACTCCCACGTCATGCACATCGTCTCCTACGTCCAGGGCGAGCTTCGCGAAGACAAGACGGCCTACGACGCCCTCCGCTCGTGCTTCCCCGCCGGTACCCTGTCGGGCGCGCCGAAGATCCGCGCGATGGAGATCATTGCCGAGATGGAGTCCGACAGACGCGGGCCGTACGGCGGCGCGGTCGGATACTTCGACCTCAACGGGAACATGGACACGGCGATCACCATCAGGACGATGGTTATCAAGGACGGCGTGGCGCACGTGCAGGCGGGGGGCGGCATCGTCTTCGACAGCGTTCCCCAGACCGAGTACGAGGAGACCATCCACAAGGCTTCCGCCGTGCTGCGGGCAATCGAGCGCGCGGAGCAGGGAGGCTGACGGCAATGATTCTACTCATCGACAACTACGACAGCTTCACCTACAACCTGTACCAGTACCTCTCCGAGCTTGGGGCGGACGTGCACGTCGAGCGCAACGACCAGACGACCATCGAGGACATCGACGCGATGGCCCCGGAGAAGATCGTCATTTCGCCCGGCCCTTGCACGCCGGAACAGGCCGGTATCTCGAACGACGTGGTGCGCCACTTCGGACAAACCGTCCCGACGCTTGGAGTGTGCCTTGGGCACCAGTGCATCGGCTACTCCTTCGGCGGCACGGTCGGCTACGCCGGTGAGATCATGCACGGCAAAACATCCATGATCCATCACACTGGTGAGGGGGTATTCGCCGGGCTTCCAAACCCGTTTGAGGCGATCCGCTACCACTCGCTGGCAATCCACCCGGACGACGTTCCGCCCGGCCTTAAAGTCACGGCGTGGACGGATAAGGGTGTTATCATGGGGGTACGGCATACGACGCTGCCTATCGAGGG
>JAPPDQ010000587.1 GCA_028875495.1 Chloroflexota bacterium | reverse complement strand
CACGACGTCAGTCTTCATCGCCTTGAGGCGGTCTAGGTCCAGCTTGCCCGTGTTGGCCTGCACCAGCTTCATGACCGCCGCCGCGAGCGCGGCGTCCAGGTGCTTCTTGTAGCGTACGGCTGCCTCGCGCGACGTCGCCACCACCTGCGCCTTGTACCCGTTAGGGAACACGTGCGTGAGGTAGTGCTCCACCATGTCCCTCGCTTTGGCCTCGATGGTGGGCTCTGCCTCGAGATAGGCATCCCGCGATCCGTATCCGAGGATGTCCAGACGCTGCTGGATGTTGTACTCGCTGAACACATCCGCGAACGCTGCGTCCATCCGTCCCTGATCAGGGACCTCCGCGTTGTGGGTGCGGCCCTCGTAGACGATCTCCAGCGTTACGCGGTCCTCGATGGACTGGCGCATCGTGTACTTGTCGATGTAGTCGCCGAACACTTGCTCAGTTTTGTCGATTGGCGTTCCGGTGTAACCCATCTTTGCGGCGTTGGGGACACCCTTGTCGAGGTTGGCCCCAAGCAGCTTGTACTGCGATCGGTGGGCCTCGTCGGTCAAGACGAGGATATTGGGGCTGGCGTTCAGCTCTGGGAAGGTCTCGGTCAGGTCCTCCTCGCGAAACTTGTGGATCATTGCCATCACCAGGTCGGAGGTGTCTGCACTGAGCAGTTGCATGAGCGCCTTGATGCTGTCGGCCAGCTTAACCGTGAAGCCGATGCTCTGACTGGTCTCGGAGAGCTGTTGTTCCAACTGGGTGCGGTCAGTGACGAAGACAACCTTCCAGTTCGAGAGCTGCGCGTGACGATACATCTCCCGAACCATGAACATCATGGTGAGCGACTTGCCGGAGCCTTGGGTGTGCCAGATAATGCCGCTGCGCTCGCGAGGATTGCTGCCTTCGATAAGCCGCTTCACGGCCAGCTTCACTGCGCGGAACTGTTGGTAGCGGCCCACGATCTTGATCGTCTGGCCCTTGTCATTCGTCGAGAACAGGGTGAAGGTCCGAATCAGGTTGAGCAAGTTGTCCCGGTCGAGCATGCCGGCCACGAGACGCTGCTGGTCGTTGGGGCTGCCTGAGCCGTGGTCCAGCTCGTCCACCGTTCGTGGATACGGGTCTGCCCAGCGGTAGAAGTACTTCTCCGCGTGCGTGGTGATGGTGCCGAACTTGGCTTCCTGCCGACAGGTCGCCACTACGAACTGGTTGTAGTAGAAGAGTGGCGCATTTCCTTCTCCGTTGACGCCGCGCTGTTCGCTATAGCGGAGAAGCTGGTCGATCGCCTCGGGAATCGCATCCTTTACCTTGGGCGACTTGCATTCGATCACCACTACGGGAAGGCCGTTGAGGAACAGCACGACATCGGGGATGATGTGGTGCTCGGTGCCGAGGACGCGGACCTTGAACTGGCAGACCGCGATGAAGCGGTTGTTGCCGCGGGTCGTAAAGTCTACGAACCGAACGGTTGGGCTCGTCTCGGCGTTCTGGCGGTTCTCGCTGACGCTGGTGTTCTCCAGCAGGAGCTGGAACACGTGCTTGTTGTTCTCCAGCAAACCGGTGCTCGGGAAGCTTGCGGTGAGCTGCTTGACAACCTCCTCGACCTGATTGTCTTCGAGCCAGGGGTTGATGATCTTAAGCCGCTCGCGAAGTACGGGCAGCATCACGACATCCGTGAAGCTCTCCCGCCGGGTGGCGGCCGGCGTCTGATTCTTGTCCGTGAGGTCAATGATCTCCCAGCCCAAGCCCGCAAGCTGGTCGAGCAGCGGCTCTTCGACGTGCTCGCGTTCGTCCACCTTGGTGTGCTGTGCCAACGCGGCCTTCATGCTCTAGTCCTGAAGCAACACCGCTGTTCGTCCGACTCGGTACTGGCATCCATCACGTCGCCTCCTTGAAGCCCCATTCAACCCAGGTCTTTGAGTATTTGTCATGGTGCCTCTTCTGTAACCCGACGACAAGCAGGTGGCGAGCACGCGTCATGGCCACATACGCCAGCCGTCGCCTTTCCGTGTTGCGGCCACTTCGTGCCGCCGCCATCACGGAGTTCCAGAATTCTGTACTGCCGATGACCAGCACGGCGTCGATACTCTCGCCTTTTACTTGGTGAATCGTGCCCTGCCGCACTTGCGGGAACTCATGGACCGATTCGAAGAGCGGCTGAACTTTCTGAGCGGCTGAGAGTCCGGTTGTCTTGATATGCTGCCCAAGCTTCACATCACATTGCAAGCCGATTTCCTCGATCAAGCTCGCCAACTGCTTTCGCATGGAAGGAATCCAGATGTCACCAAGCTGAGATACCGGTGTCAGTCGGTCCGGGCTCTTGACGAACTTCCAGATTGCCGATGCCACAGCCATACGCTCGCGCGAGTTCGGTTCGGTGTCGATACGCTCCCACAGAGGGTCGTCACCCGTGAGTTCGCGCACGATTTGTTCAACGGTCTGAGACGCAGCACGGTAATCGTGTCGGGAATCACGAAGGAACGCGGCCTGAGCCAAACGCTTTGCTTTGCCCCTGAGATTGGTGTAGTTCACGTTGCCACGCAGTGATTCCAGTTGCTCATGGCCTCGGCACACGACGGCAGCAGAGTTCATGCTCACTCCGGCTTTGCCCACCAGACGCTGGAACGCCGCTAGGCAATCAGAGAATGTGGCCGACGATTCTTTGACCACAAACGCCCGGTGCCATTCGGTTGCTCCATCACGGTCACCGCGGAAGTCTGCGTTGCCGACCACGTTACGGACGGCCGCGGCAATCTGGTTGTTGCAACGAAACGACCGACTGAGGGGCTTCTCTGGAATTGACCACTTCGTCTTCAGATTGGGCAACGAAGTCGCATCCGCCATACTGAACTCGAAGATGCACTGGTCCGGGTCACCGATGAGCGTGATCTTTGCGCCCTCGTTACGTAGGAGGTTCAAGAGAATCAAGAGCCAGGCATTCGTATCTTGCGCTTCATCGACGATGATCTCGGGGAAACGCTTGGCGAGCAGCTTCGCGATGTGCCGTCTCTTGATCAGGAGCTCGCGTGCCCAAAATATCCGTTGAGCATGGGTGTAAAAGCCCAGAGACAGCAGCTTGTGGACAGGCTCAGCGGCGGCGATGGGTTGATTCCTGAAGGTTGGTGAGGCCTTGAAGCGGACCTCGGTGCCATCCGGATAGGGTATGACTTCCCATGCCCGAACAGGGATCTTCTGGTCGCCTTTGCCGTCCGTCCACACCTTCAGTTGCCCATTGTTCCAGTCGCCCGGACGTGGGCCCGGAAATAGCCTTGGCCGCTTGTCTGCGGCCGTTAGCAGATGGCCAAACGGTGCGAGGATGTATCGTTCAACGAAAGAGTCAAACGTCCCGACGTAGTTCGGATCGGAGAGGAGGTCTCTTCGCCCTATGTCGATCGTGGCGGTCATGAACTCGCGGATGGCAGCGTTTGTGAACGACAGGAGGGCTAGTCCGCCGACAGGATGGGGCCAGTTGGCCGCTCTCCAGATAAAGCGCCGACTTGATGTCCAGGTTTTTCCGCTTCCCGGGGCTGCGCGCAAGAGAAACTCTAACTCCTCAGCGAAGATGGCCTTTTTCTGCTGGTCATTCGGGTCATGCGCAAGGATTGCCTCCCGGAGTTGATCAGCCGTGGCCATCGTTTGCCGCCTCACTGAGCACGCCCAGATGCCTGAACGCGTTACGGATGTAGTACGGTACGGCGTTGGCCCCGATGTTACGCCCCGCCAAGATCCCGGCGAGTTCCTGAGCAAACCGGCCTTTCGAGATCGAGTTCTTAGTGAATACGTTCAAGAACTTCGCGGCCTTCTCCTCGACCGTCGCAAGCGCCGCGAGCTTGGTTTCCAGCCGTGCTCCAATTCTGGGATGTAGCTCCTTGAGCGCAGACACCATGTGTGGAAGCAGAATCTCTGATCGAGCAAGCTCGTGCTCGAAGGTGATCTCCGAGATCTCGACATTGAGATTCGGAATGCTGGCTGCCTGCCTTCTCAAGTCTGACGCAGTCGCCGACATCTTTCCACCGATCTTCCTCGCGTCACCGTCTGTGAGAATGACGACCGGTATACCGAGCCGTTCCACGCCAAACAATGGAATGAACGCGTTGAAGTTGATCCCATCCGCGTTCAGAACGGTCACGGACGACTTCTTCAGGTTGCCACCTGAGATCTTCGCCAGCACAGGCAGCAGCAGCGCCTCCGCGATCCCCTCCACCATTAAGATGCGGCGGGCGAAAAACAACTCCCCGCGGGTCGCATCGAGATACCGCTGGAGTTTCTTCTTGATTTCGTCGTCAATCGTGATGGAGCAGACCGAGACTGCGCTGACCTTGCCATCAACCTCGTGAACGGAAACGACCGAGTCGATCGGGGCCTGACTCGCCAGGATAGGAGAGTGGCTGCTCGCGATGACCTGCACTTCGTTGCCTTCGTGTTTGCTGGCGACATCAGCCAAATGCCTGAGAAGGAGCATCTGTAGCTGTGGGTGCAGGTGCGCTTCGGGTTCCTCGATCAGGATTGAGCGGAATGAGAATTGTGGACTCTGCCGGAGCGTGCCCAAAGTCGCGGATGTGAAGATCAAGTTGTTGTAGCCGAGCCCGTTGAGGGCAAACGGAAGTCCTTCGATCTCAGGCTGTAGCCCTGCGATGATGCGACGGAAAGTTGGGTCAGTGAAGATCAGCTCCGTCTTCTGGGTCAGTTCACTACCTGCGATAGCTGCCATCTGCTCATTGATGTCGCGCTTTGCGCGTTTGACTGGCTTCAGAACTCGAATCTTTTTGTTCGCATTCTTGGCGATGGCTTCAAAGTCTGCGCGCTGATCTTCCTTGGTCAGGCAGTCGATAAGGCGGGACACTTGGGAATGCTGGCCAGGCCGCAGGCCGCGTTCGGGATCACGCAGCGGCTGCAAGTAGATCGTCGCAAGTCGATCGTAATGGTTCGACGGAAGTGAACCGCCTTCCGTCTCGCCGCCCCACATCTGCACGTTGCACCGATTCGTTGTCTCGTTGAACTCAACGCGGGCATTGACCTGCATCTCGAACTTGCCTTCACCGATGTCGACGAGGCACTCCTGAAAGTGCACTTCGTCCTCATCCTCAAGTTCGGTGAATCGGCAGGAAATCTCGATCGGTGCGCGTTCGGTCCCGGCTCGGAAGTCATCCTCAGTCAGCCTTAGGGAATCAAAATCCCGGCTCGAGAACAGCATGAGGCGCAACGCATCGATGACCGTAGTCTTGCCCGAGTTATTCTCCCCAACCAACACCGTCAGACCGCGCGGAAAACTCACTGTGAGCGCGTCGATCTTTCGGAAGTTGCAGATCTTTAGTTCACGGAGCCACATCTACATGTCCTCCGTTTCCGGTGCAGCCGCTCACGTCGTGACCCTTTCGCATTGTCCGAGCAGCGCCGTCACGCGGCGGTTGCCCGTGAGCAGGTCCTGCATGAGCGCAGTCTTCAGGCGCCGGAGCTTCTGAAGTGAAATATCGGTACACCGCACAGCGGCGTCTATCTGTCGAAGTGCTTGCGATATGCGCTTCTGCTCAGAGATCGAAGGCACCGGTACTGGGAGCGAGTTCAAGGCCATCTGGTTGACACTTACTTGGTTTGACGCATTTACCGAACATAGGACTCGGCGTCGAATGGCTACCGAACGTAGCCAAGTGAAGAGTAGCAACGAGTCGATAATGCTAGCGGCAGGTCTGACGAGTAGCATATTGGACTCATAAACTGCTGGTTCTGGCGGTGCGTCAACTAGCACTGGCTGGCCAACTCCATCGACTGTTGCGAATACACGCGTAACCAGAATGTCGCCAAGAACTAGTCCAAAGGTCTCAATCTCCGAGGGGCTGACAACGGCCCTTCGGCAAAGGGAAAAGTCGAGTCTGCGGCTCTGTGTGAAACTCGTCTGCCCGACGAGAAGCGTCCCGCGACCAATGAGGGACGCAGGTTTGTAAAGACCATTTCGCGGCCGCTGGACAAGGACTCGAGCAAGTTCTTTGCAATCCCACTCCAGCGGAACCCGACCGAGCGGGGAGTCTTTGAACTTGTGGGTCTGCTCAGAGCGGAGATTGCCGTGTTCGTCGATGCCGCGGGTGAGCAATTCCTGCATCAGGCCGGTCTTGATGCGCTGCTGCTTGGCGATCAGCTGCTCGGTCTCCTCGATCGCCCGATCCATCATCGAAAGCACCTCGGCGATCCTGGCTTGCTCGCGTACCGACTCGGGGTATTCAACCAGAATCTTCTGGAGCTTCTGCTTGTTGAGCGTCGCGCCCTTGATTGCCTGATCCATGCCCTGAAGCAAGTCCCAACCTTGGAGGCCCTGAAACAGAAAGTCCCGCGTCAGGCCAGTTGGGGACAGCCCGGCGATTGCCTCGTTCGTGAAGAGAGGAACAGCAGCAATGGCAACGCGACCGATGGACAGTTTGAAGCTCAGGAGCACCGTGCCGGGTTGCTGGAGCTTGACGTTCGACTTCTTAATGCCCAGATCAGAGATTTGCTCAGCCGATCCTGTGATCAAACGTTGATGCATGTCCCTGATTGAGACCCAGACATTCGAGCTCTCGTGGGCGGAGTCCCAATACGCCTCAACACTTCGTGACGGCGTCCCTCCGATCTCAATGGAACAGAGCTCGCCCAGGCGACCCTGTTTCCATCCATCAGGAAGCGTCACGTCTGGTATCCCAATTCCTTCAGGAAACCGCCCATCGTGGCGAGCGTGGTCGCTCGATCGCTCTCCAATTTGTCCGCGGAGATGGCGTACTTCTCCCATAGGTTCTCAACAGCTCTCGCGAGCAACCGCTTCTCCGCATTGAGGTACCGGTCCAGTTCGGTGTGGGCGAGGTCATAGATCTTCTTTAGGATCAGGCGGCGTGCGTCGGCTTCGCTGATCTGGCCGCCGATCAGCTCGAGTACGGCATTGATCCGGGTCAGGCGGGCGTCAAGCGTCTCGCTGTCCTTGTGTAGCGCGGTGCTGATCCTCTTGTCGGCCTTCTTCTTCGGATCCAGCCCCGCAAGACGGCCTTCGGCCTGTGCAATCAGCGCTTGGGTCTCGGTCTTGAAGTCGTCGATCCCGAGCCGCTTGAGTGCGAGTTTGAACTCCAGCTCAGCCCTCACTTGCTTCTGCGTCGCCTTGGTGTCTCTGATCCGCTTCTCGATTGCCTTGATGGCGTTGTCCTGGTCTGTGAGGTTCTTGAGTTCCTTCTTGGCAGAAGCACTGACGCTGTCCCTTAGGTCGTCAGTAAGCGCCTTGAGAGCTTTCTTGATGACGGCGGCGGTGACCTTCTCGTCCTCG
>JAPPDQ010000421.1 GCA_028875495.1 Chloroflexota bacterium | reverse complement strand
CCTTGACCAAGTCCATGAACCACCAGGGCATGTTCTTTCTCTCGAACGCGGCGCTCATATCGAGCATGACCTTGTCGCCCTTGAATCCCCTGCCCTCTTTGATCTCCTTCCACACGGCGTAGGTCAGGGGCTCCTTGGCGAAGTTCCGGGGATCGTCGATTCCGTACTTTGGCAGGAAGTCCTCGTTTTCGGAGTTGAGGAACTTCGTGCCCGGAGGGAAGCCAACCGAAGTTGCGACAAACTGGGAGGCCTCCATTCCCGTGAGATCGGCCCCGACTCTGTAGGCGGCGGCATGGCCGTCGCCGGTCTCGAACGGGGAGACGGTGGTGGGGCCGAAAATGTGGCTGTAGGTGCCGGTGGCGAGGATCGTGGTCTTGGCCTCGACGACGAGAATCGCCGACCGACGGCAGTCGAGCACGGTCGCACCGACGACGCGCCCGTCGTTCTTCAGAAGGTCTATGAGCACGGCGTCGTCCATGACAGTGACTCCACGACTTTCCGCCTGGTCCATGAGGGCGTCCATCATGGCCCAGCCGGGAGGAGCGCCATACGTGTATTGCCGCCCGTTCTCGCCGGGCTTTAGCGTGAAGTTCCTCACGTGGGTGTGCGCGGCGGAGCGGTAGAGAGCGATGCTTCCGTCGTCCTCGCGCTGGAAGTCGGCCCCCCATTCGATGAGTTCCTGGACACGGTCCATCGTCTCGTCCACCAGGATCTTGGCGAGCTTCTGGTCGGCGAGGAATCCACCAAAGGAGACGAGATCGCGCATCGACGACATGTTGGTGTCGCCGTTCTGTCCGTTGAGGCCGACGACGGCGCTAGTGCCGACGTTGAGGGTGCAACCGCTGTTGCCGTACTTGCCCTTGACGACCATAGTCACGCTGGCTCCGTGGTCGCGTGCCTCGACTGCAGCCCGCAGTCCCGCGCCGCCACCGCCAATGATAAGGACGTCGGTCGATATGGTCTCGTGCATCTCTCGATTGCTCCTGTGCTTACAAAGGTCTTGGGCAGCTATGCTACATCACAATCGTCAAACGTGGTAGACGTAGATGTCGTTCGAGGTGGACAGCCATGACTTGCCCAAGTGGATGGTCTGAGCGGGTTCCCACTTAGGAACAGGAAAAGTGTTGGAGAGGACGAGAGTTCCGGGGCGCAGCTCTCGCTCGAATTTGGGGCCGAGCTTTCGCATTGCTGCGGGATGGAGGTAGACGACCACCACGTCTACGTCGGAGAGGTTGGCGTCGAATACGTTTTGCCTGCGCAGCGTGAGGTTCGGGCGTCGGACGAATAGGCTCTTGAGGCGCGAGTAGAGCCACGGGATGGGCGAAAGCTCGTAGCCGACAATCGAGGCATCGGGGAACCGTTTGGCAATGGGGTATGTGAGGGTCCCCCATCCCGAACCAAGGTCGACGATCTTTCCGTCGGTCGCGTCGGGGATGAGGTTGAGGAATGTTGCTACGGCCTTGCGTGAACTCGGCATGGGGGTTATGCCGAGCCTGATGCCGTAGTAGATGATAGACGCGATGGCGAGGAGGAGGACGCCGTTGAGGAGGTATGGGAGCCAGTCGGGGATCATGGGGGATAGTTCCAAGGTCGGGTTTGGAAACCCGCCCCTACGGGAGTAGTGATTCATGATCGTTGGTACTTTGTTAGGGTACGGTATTCGGGATGTTGAAGGCGTGTCAACGGGGTCGTGAGAACTCCTAAAACTCTCTCAGTTTCGATACTGCACTGCCCTTCGACAGGCTCAGGGCGAACGAATCCTACTTTCCTCTACTTTACCGATGCGAAGATGGAGATATCGTCGAAGGTGCTTGGACGGTGTCGAAGGGGCTGTGCTACAATTCCGCGCGACTTTGGAACCCTAGTTAAAAGGAGAGACGTGCATGAGGCTGGTACTTTTCAACGACTACACTCCGGGCGTGCTGCGGGGCGACAACGTGGTGGACGTATCGGACGTGGTCGCGGACATCCCGCATATCGACGCGCAGACGTGGATGCGGGGACTGATAGACAGGTTCGACGACTACAGGGGCAAGCTGGAAGACGCGGCTGCCAACTCGGAGGGGGTGCCGATCTCGGACGTTCGACTGCGGGCTCCTCTGCCGGAGCCGACACGGATCGCCTGCATGGCGGGCAACTACCTTGAGAACGGCAAGCTGCCCTTCCCGACCGACCGGGAGGCGTTCCTGAAGTCGCCGAGCGCGGTGATCGGGGACGGCGACACAGTGGAGCTTCCGGACGCGCCGGTGCCGCACTTCCACCATGAAGCGGAGCTTGGGCTGGTGATCGGCAAGAACTCGACAGACGTGCCGGCTGAGAAGGCGGCGGGCCACATCTTCGGCTACCTGAACTTCATGGACGTGTCGGCGCGGGGGGTGAACCCCAACGGGGGCAGCAGCTTCTTCTGGGGAAAGTCGTGGGATACCTTCTGCCCGCTTGGACCGGTAATCGTGACGGCGGACGAGGTGGATGACGCACAGAACCTCGACATCAAGCTGTGGGTGAACGGCGAGCCGCGGCAGGACCACAACACCAGTGACATGGGGCGGACGGTCGAGGAGACGGTCGAGTTCATCACGTGGATCACGACGATGAAGGCCGGGGACGTGATCGCGACCGGCACGAACCACGTGGGGCTTGGGCCGATCCAGCACGGCGACGTGATCACGGAGGAGATCGGCGACTTCGGTCTGCTGACGGTGAACGTCACCGACCCGTGGAAGCGGACGTGGCCTCGCCTGCCGCTGAACAAGATGTCGGCCTTCGAGTCGTCGATCCGGTCGAAGAGCCAGTCGGTGAAGTAGGGGGTTTCACCTTCACCCTAGCCCTCTCCCATCAAGGGAGAGGGGATAAACGCGACGGGGCGGGTTTGAAAGACCCGTCCCTACGAACTCAGCGTCCTGTCAGCCTCTAGTCGAAAGATAGGGTGCTGCGAGCGACCTCGCCTTTGCCGAGGGCCTCGAACGCATCGTTGATTCGCTCGACGGGGTAGGTGCGGGAGACGAGTTCGTCGAGCATGAGTTCCCCCTGCTTGTAGAGGTTGAGGAGCCGGGGGAAGGTGATCAAGGGCTGGCCGCTTCCGTAGAGGGAGCCCATGATAATCTTTTCCATCATCAGGTCACGCGCGTCAATGGTGACGGGGGTACCGTGCGGGGCGTGGCCGACCCAAATGGACATGCCGCGGTTGCGGGTGCAGAGGATGCTCTGGATGAATGGCTTCTCCACGAGACCGATTGCCTCGAAGGCGTAGTGGACACCGTAGCCACCCGTCAGCGACTTGATGGCCTCGACGGCGTCTTCCTCGCCCGCGTTCACGGTGTGAGTAGCTCCAAACTCCCTGGCCATATCGAGCTTGTTGTCGAGGAGGTCTACGGCAATGATCGTGGTCGCACCCGCTATCCGGCAACCCTGGATGACGTTCAGGCCTACTCCACCCGCCCCGAAGACGGCAGCGGTGGTGCCCGCCTCGACCTGCGCGGTGTTGATGGCGGCGCCGACACCGGTGGTGACGCCGCAGCCTATGAGGGACGCCTGCGGGAACGGGATGTCCTTGTCTATGGGGATGGCGGCCACCTCGCTGACGATCTGGTAGCTGCCGAAGCTCCCGACTCCCACCATCTGATTGATCTCCTGTCCGGATGAGCGAAGGGTGGGCTTCTGCTTGGGGTACTGATTGTCGTAGCAGAGGGCGGGCCAACCCAGCTGACACATCTCGCAGAGACTGCACTGCGACCGCCAGGCCAGCACGACGTGGTCTCCGGGCTTGACGTTGTTAACGCCGGGGCCGGTTGCCTCGACGATGCCGGCTCCCTCGTGACCGAGGATGATCGGCAGTGGCAGATGCGTCCACTCGCCCTTGACGACGTGCCAGTCGGAGTGGCAGACGCCGCTAGCCATCATCTTGACCATGACCTGGCCGGGTCCGGGCTCCTCGATGTCAAGCTCCTCGATGACGAGGGGGGTCTGGGCTTCGTAGAGCACGGCGGCTTTCATGGCGATCCTCCGGCAGGGTGTGTGGGAGGGAAGGGTACGGCGAAGAGTGCGAGGGGTCAAGGGAACTCGCCGTTCGGGCGTATAGGGGACTTCGCCAGTCGGGCATGAGAGGATTCACCGCAGAGGGAACGGGGATTGTGACCATCGAGGGCGTGCAGGGTGGGTGTGGTATGGTATGCGGCGCGGTCGGGTGGGCTTATTAGATGCCGGCTGCGGGGGTGTGTTATGAACACGGAGACGACGTATCGGGTCGGGCTGATTGGGACGGGTCGCAAGGGGAATGGACACGCGCGGGGGTATGTGGCGAATCCCCGGACTGAGCTGGTGGCGGCGGCGGACCCGGACCCGTCGAACCTGGCTATTTTCCTGGAGCGGTTCGCGGTCGAGTCGTATGACGATTACCACGAGATGCTGCGGGTGGAGAACCTCGACATCGCTGCGCCGATACTGCCGGTCAAGCCGAATCCGGGTGTGGTGATCGACTGCGCCCGTGCGGGCGTGAAGGCGATCTACTGCGAGAAGCCGATGGCAGCGAGTCTGGATGAGGCGGACCGGATGGTTGAGGAGACGTCGTCGCGGGGGATCGCGTTGGCGTCGGGTGACGCATATCGCAACATGCCGCAGCACTGGAAGGTGAAGGCGCTCATCGACTCGGGGGAGCTCGGACCGGTGCAGAGCATCAACCTGTACCAGCCAACGAACGAGATTTCGGGCGGCGGGTGCCAAGGGCTGAGCGTGTTGAGGCTGTTCGCGGACGACGCGGACGTGGAGTGGGTGACGGGATGGTGCGCGGATGATCCATGGAGCGACGACGATCAGAATATGGGCGGGTACATAAGGTTCGCCAACGGCATCGAGGGGTACGTGCACACGAAGCCCTCGCCGAGGGACGGCATCGAGGTGGTGTGCGAGAAGGGCGTCTATCATACGGGCTGGTACGGCGGGCACCTGTGGCGGGGCGGGTCGAGGGGTGGCGAATTCGTGGAGGACGCTACCTTCTTCGATGAGTTCGGCGGGACGGACTACGGATGGGTGACGCCGAGCGGACGGAGACAGCGGGGTGGCATCCAGTCGATAGTGGACGCCATCGACAACGGCACTGAACCGAGGTGCAGCGGGGACAATATGCGGAAGGTGCTCGAAATCGCCATCGGGTTCCGGGAGTCGCACCGGAACGGGTACTCGGCGGTACGCTTCCCCATCGAGGACAGGAGTCTGAAGATCCTGCCGAAGCCGGGGCGGTTGCTGAATAAGAAGGAGGTCTACGGGGAGGAGGCATACGCGGAGATGATCGCCGGGGCGGCTGAAAAGCCGATTGCCGGGGCGGCGCTGGATTAGGGGGGAGAAGGCCCCCTCTCTGTATCTCTCCCCGGAGGGGGAGAGACTGTTGGAATCTCTTGGGCGAGGTTTGGAAGGCAGCAACCTTTCGACAAACTCAGGCTGAACGGGGTTCTTGCTGATGCGGTCCAGTCTCGTAGTCATGGATCTTAGATTCCTCGCCGCGCTCGGAATGACAGGTAGGTAGCTCGGAATAGCTGTTAGATTTGGGGAAGGAACTCCCTCTCCGTATCTTCCCTGCTGGGGGAGTTGTCAGTGGTGGGTATTCACCCTCACCCTAGCCCTCTCCCACGACGGGAGAGGGCACATAAGGAGACAAGAAGTATGGCGTCGAACGGTAAAGGCAATATCGCGAACTGCTCTTGGGGGGACCACGTGGTGTTTGGGGAGGGTGACGGGTTGTTGCGGACAGTGGAGTCGCTGGAGCGGCGGATGGATGCCTGGCGGGAGGAACTTGGGGCGGACACCGTTCACTGGCGGCAGGGTCGGACGGGGCATGACGACGTGTACCAGGCGGCGCGTGGGTATGGAGGGAAGAAGCGGCAGCTGTACCCGCCGATCACGTGGGACGATTTCGAGGTGGTCCCGAGGTTGGCGCGCGAGCGGGGGATGAGGGCATATGCGTATGTGTCGCTGCTGGACCAGGGTCACCCGCTTGCGCCGAAAGCGGAGCGCGAGGTGAGTCACCACAATCCGTACCATGGCAAGAATTTTGCGCGGATGAGCCGTCTGATCAAGGAGCATCCCGAGTACAACCTGCAGGACCGCGAGGGGAAGAAGCACTGGGGGGTCGTGTGTCTCGCGTACCCGGAGGTGAGGGAGTACATGATCGAGCGGTATCTGAGCGTGATCGAGGGGTATGAGTGGGATGGCGTGTTCGTGTGTCTGAGGACGCAGTCGAGGCCGGCAGACTACGCCGACCAGTACGGTTTCAACAAGCCGATCCGTGAGGAGTTCGAGCGGCGGTACGGTCGGGATATTTTGCAACAGGAATTCGATCCTCAGGACTGGCGCGATCTGCAGGGGTCGTATCTGACGACGTTTTTCCGGGAGCTTCGTGGGGCGCTGCGGACGAAGGACATGAGCCTTGCGGTCGGCTGCGCGAGGGGGGACGTAATTGGACCGCCCATCGGGAACGCGACGGTGGAGTGGCGGACTTGGTTAAGCGAGGGGATCGTGGACGAGCTGGTCATCGACCAGAGCTCGGTGCAGTGTCCGTCGTTGTGGATACAGCTGTGGCCGATGCACCGGGGTCACGGGTACCGGCAGAACTACGTCGACGGCTGGGGTCTTTTGTCTTTGGAAGATGATCTTTCGAGTAATTACGGGCCTGTTGTGGATGAGAGTGACTCCAGTCTGTATGTGGCTTGGCAGTGGAAGGAACGGGACGCGGAGTATGAGTCGGCGGTGACGTCGCACCCGGAGGTGAGGGGGCTGACACACAGCACGTTCCGGCATGATAATCCGGGGCCGATTGCGCGTGGGAACTGGTGGGTGTAGGGAGGGAGTTCACCACAGAGAGCGCAGAGGACGCAGAGATAAGAGGGAGAGTTCAGCACTACTTTGCCCTACCCGGCCTCTCTGGATACCGGCCCCGTATCGTGGTACGGGGTGACGTTCCTTCGGCGGAATGACGGAGAGTTGCTGATGGGAATGACGGGTTGTAGGCAAGATCCTTAGATTCCTCACTGCGCTTCGCTGCGTTCGGAATGACAGCGGCCTTGGTCTTTTGACGATTTTGATTCATAGGAGAGCCGAAGTCAGGGTGGCGTTGCCTCACAGCGG
Source organism: Chloroflexota bacterium (assembly GCA_028875495.1). Classification (GTDB taxonomy): domain Bacteria; phylum Chloroflexota; class Dehalococcoidia; order Lucifugimonadales; family VXLM01; genus VXLM01. Next base: position 179 of record JAPPDQ010000421.1, on the reverse strand, counting down.
GAAACGGCCTTGAATCTGGGTTGGGGCCAATGTAGGGTATTGGGCACCAGTCGAGGGAGGAATTTGGCATGGGAGAGTATCAGGGAGAGGTCGTTGGTCTTCGGGTGAAGCTTGGGCGGCGGCAGCCGATGAGGCAGGTGGCGCCCATGGTGTTCGTGGCGGGCAACGGCATCGAGGGG
>JAPPDQ010000138.1 GCA_028875495.1 Chloroflexota bacterium | reverse complement strand
GTAAAGGACGAGGACATCGATTTCAGCGACACCCCCGAACTGGAGGAGAAATTCTGGGAGCGGGCAGATCTCGTCGAACCGGATCACGCCGATCAACGCTTGGTGCGAGGATCCCGCGGGGTCAGGCAACCTCCCGCGGCCGAATCTCCTCGAGCGCTCCCTCCACACGCCTCTCCGCCACAGCAAGCTCGTACCGATCCTGCAGATTCATCCAGCTCTGAGCGTCGGTCCCGAAATACCGGGCGAGCCGTAGAGCGGTCTCGGCCGTGATGCCGCGCCGACAGCGGACGATCTCGTTAATCCGCGCCGGTGTCACGCCGATCGCTCTGGCCAGCGCATTGGACGACAACGCAAACGGTTCCATGAAGTCGTGCTTGAGCACTTCGCCGGGGTGAACCGGCTCCAGACGGGTCATCATGTAGCTCCTTCAGTGGTAGTCGACGATCTCCGCATCGTAGGCGTTACCGGACTCGAATCGGAAGCACAGCCTCCATTGGTCGTTGATCCGAATGCTGTACCAGCCTACGCGGTCACCCTTGAGCGCCTTCAGACGGTTGCCCGGAGGCACCCGCAAGAAGTTGAGCGTCGCAGCTGCGTCAAGCTGTGCCAACTTCCGCTGGGCAACCCGTTCAAACGGCTGAAAGCGTCGGATTCGGTGTCCGACGGCGAGGCGCTGGGTGTCCTTGCATCTGAAGCTCCGGATCATCGATGAGTCTATATCGTGTATCGATACGCGACAAGTCCCTGGGCATCTTCGGTAGCGGCCACCGCAAGGCGCGTTCCCCGTCCCTCCAACTTCGTGCATCGTGGCGAGGTCGCCCTGCCGCGCCCGCGCCCGGAACCATCGGAGCACCTCGGCGTCGACGGACCCGTCACCTGGCAAGTTCGGCAGCGTAGCAAATGGCAGCCTGAACGGACTCGCGGGTGACCGACGGGTAGCTGCGAACGATTTCTTCGGCGTTCAGCCCCGCGGCCAGGTTGTCCAGCACGGTGGTCACAAGCACCCTGGTCCCGGTGATGCAGGCGCGCCCATGGCAGACGTCAGGGTCGACCGTGATGTGGTGTCGCCAATCGAGCAATCGCGCCTCCCGGCCTGATCCGCCTCTTCGTGGCAGCGACTTGTCCAACCGGGAAAATCAAAAGCGCAACTTTCGTTTGGGAATTATAAGCCTGTCTTGACGGCAGGTTCGGCTTCGTCTGCGGGGTCGGGTGTGCGTCCCTGGAGGCGGTCGAGCGCCGCGCGCGCTGCGGGGGTCTTGGGCCGCGTGAGTAGCTGCGCCATGCGCCCCAGCGTCATGCCCTTGTAGCGCGGATTCACCGCCTCAACGTCCTCTAGCCTGCCTCGCTTGTCTTCGTACTCGCTCATGCCGCCTTCCTCGCTAGTTGTTGAAGATTCCGATCTCTACCGTTGTTCCTTGTCGTTCCACCACCACAAGGCAGACGTATATATCGTTCTGCGGCTGCTCATTTGCCTGACTGGGTTGTGGGAGACTATAATGGTGATGAAGGATACGCCCCCCGACGGCTACCACCGTCGAGGGGCAAAAGCTACGGACCCTGTGCAAGAGGGGGTGATGCCGCATGAGCGAAGCGGAGCAAGCGCTACAAGCTATCCGCGACATGTAGCTCGTCCGGGGTGGGCTTGAGCAGCCCATCCCGGCTAACTGTAAATGTATGCGGCTCGCGGAGTGCGCGCAAACCTAGCGCTCTCACGAACCGCACACCCGCGCCATCCGGCGCGCGAGCCGGTCCGCCTGCCGCTCATGCGTCTCCGCCGCCTCCCCAAACTCATCCATCAGGCGGGCAAGCAGGCGCGCATCGCTGTTTCGTGCCCCTCTCCGCAGGATACGCTCAAACTCCCCCACGGCCTCCACGATCAGGGCTGCTTGCCGCGCGACGTTTTCCGCGTCCGCTTCCAGAGCCGCACAGTTGCCTTGCGCGATCCGGGGCGAATCTCGGGGAGCGAACACTAGGACCAAGGCGACCAGGACCGCGACCGCTGCCCATGCCCGCCCACTCATCGTGAACCTACGTCGTTCGGTCATGGGTCTAATCCGCTGCGCAACGCCTCGACCATGTCTAGCAGGCGCATGGTTATGTCGAGATGCTCCCTTTGTACAGCCGCCATCTCACCTATGCCAGCGCTATCGCTCATCGCTTTCCGGCTCCCTCGTTGCAACGGTGACCGTGATGTCGAGCGCGTCCAGCAACAAGTCCAACTTTCCTTCGACCACGGCCAAGCCAGTGCGCACCTCTCCGATCTCGGCCTTCAACTCGGTACGCACGTCGGCGATGCTGCTTGCTATGAGCCAAGCAGAACCAGCGATGGTTGCTATGAGAGGTATGGCAACGGCTGCTACTGCCAAGACCACCTTCAAGCGCTCGCTCATGCGCATCGTGCCCTTTGCTGGGGGTGCCACCACTCTCACGATAACGGCCCTTGGCGCTGCTTGTAAAGCTCGCCGAGCGCTCTTGCGGGTGCTCGCGCTGCGTTGTAGCTTGCGCGTTGCACCAAAACCATGCGGGAGTCCCCGACGCATCTGTGTCCGGGTCGCTCGCGAAATAAGCCAACGGACCAAGGACCGAGCGCCTGATCAGCGCAACGTCCGGCGAATACGCGAGAGCCCGCTTTCTTCTGCGTGGTTTTGGTGCCTTAACGACCCGGCACCCTGTGCAGGAGGTAACGATGAGCCGCTTGGCACCAGCGGCACTCGCGCTGCTCGCGCTCGCGTGTGATTCCGCGCCCATCGTGGTCGAGCCGCACCCCATCCCATCCGCGCCCGTAGCGGATACGGCAAGAGCGCAGCCGGAGTCCGAGCCCGAGCTACGTCTGGAGGGCCGGTGGCATAACGCGCATACGCTCAACGACGGGCGGGATACGATCCAGGTGGTCGCTGACCTGATGCCTGGGTACCCGTGGTGCCCTGTCATGTACAAGGGGCAGTGTACGCCCCTGGCGGCGCGCGGCTTTAGCTACAACATCGGCGGGCAGGTGAAGTGGACGAGAGGCGGGCATGATGCACGCTATCCGCACCCAAACGATGTGTTCTGGCCCGAGACGCTTGTGAGGGTGCCGTGGCCGCGTGTTAACGGCATCTCGTGGGGGAGCGAGCCGCAGGTCGTGCTGAACATCGGGGTGCCCGAGGAGGTAGGCGTTTGCGAGCGCGGCACCTATGCCGAGTTCAAGGGCTCGTTCAACGAGGACGGGACTGAGTTGACAGGTACGTTCTCCTACGAGTGCAACTACCTGCTGCCCGGCATACCCAACAGCTACCTCAACCCCACCGGCACTATCACGCTGCGACGCTGGGAGAATCCCTGATGATCCGCGCAACCTGCTTACCTGCCCGGTAACCCCCTAGCCGCCGCGATAGCGCCTTTGAGCAGCGCTATCGCGGTTTTCTCTGACTGACAGGCCCCAGCACCCCAGCAAGGAAGCCCGACCCATGACGAGCAAGCCCGGACCTGTGGCTGGGGCGATGAAGTACTGCGAGCGCTGCGGTGAGTCTCACCTGCACGTGACACCTGAGCTCCTCGATGATGTACACGGGTCAGAAGACGATTTCGCGGAAACGGAAGACCTCAAGCAACACATGGCAGACATGCTCCGCTACCGTGAGCCTTATGCCTTCCTGAACCTCGACGATCTAGACCGGATCCTGCGCTGGAAGTTGCGCTCGCAGCACGCGCGTAACGCTCACCTACACGAGCGCCTGACGGCGGAGATGGTCCAAAGCGTCACCGAAACAGCCTTCGCCGTACACCTTTCGCACGGCCCCTCAGACGACGCTGCGGCGCGCGTATGCCTCGACATGTTGTCTACTCTACCTGGGGTCCGCATCCCGGTAGCATCAGCAATACTCGCCATGACCTTTCCAGCGCACCATTGCGTCGTGGATGTTCGCGTTTGGCGGTTGGTCTTCGGGGAACGCAAGCCGCCGACGCTCGGATCGAATCACTACTTACGGTATCGTACGGTTGTCGCCTGCATCGCCAACACGATGGATTGGTCCATTCAGGAGACCGACCTATCGCTATGGGAATTGGATCGGCGGCAGACGCTACCGGCGTCCGTTACGACGCGACATTCCGGCGGTTGATCGGCTTGACGCCGCGTGCGTGTAGCGTGTTGCGGACGGTCTGTGGGTTGAGCGCAACGCGCCGAGCGGTCTCGGTCACGTCCTCGCACAGCGCGTAGGTAGCCACGACGAAATCGCCTTGCAGCCGTTGCATCTCGCTCCTGTCCGGGAAAGCAGATTCGCGTGCCATTTTGCCAACCTGGGCTGGGCTCAAGTCTACGTCGGCTGCGATCTGTGCGAACGTCTCGCCGTCCCATGCTCGCCTCACGATCTCGTTACGGGTGTCCTGATTGGACATGGCGGGGGTCCTCCTTACGATGATGTTGCTCACGGGTCCTGCTTCGCTCGCATCGAGCGTAACGGGGCAACCGCTCTACTGCAAAAACTTGCCGAGCAACCCTGTGCCAACCTGTCCGTGCTAGGAGCTAGACCGACGCACCCTTGACATGGCAGGGGGGTAGGTGTTATGTGGGTGCCCCCCATGCAAGGGGAAGTGAGCAGAAAACGTAACGTAAGGAGGAAACAGATGGACACAAGCAACCGAGCTGCGCTGGTCCCCGATCAGCTACGCGCAGATGTTTGGAAGGGACGTTTGCACTCTGCACGTCTGTCTAGGTACTATGGCAGCCTTGCCGGGAAACTCGCTCGGCAAACCCGTAACTTGATGATCGGCGGTTGTGTTTTGGCGTTCGCCAGCCCCTACGTCAGCGCGCTGTCAGAACTGGCATCGGTGGCTTGCGGTCTTGCTGGCGTGACGCTCGCTCTCGTCACGTTGAGTCGTGGGCACCAAAGGATCATTTCAGCCATGTTCATGCAAAACCAATTGGAAAATCTCGAAACGGAATGGACTGCGCTCTGGCAGCAGGTCGAGGATGGGGAGACCGGTCCATCCGATGCATCTGATCGTTGGAAACACCTCTCGAATCAACTCACGGCGATCACTGCACAAAGCAGTCAGTACCAACCCGACAACGAACTGAAAGCAAGTACCGAAGCGGATGCCTACAACTACCACGCCAAAGATGCCAATGTCGCCACTGTCACCCGAGAAGCGCTCTCCCCGTCCTCCTGAAAAGAGACCACCACCGTCCCAGCCTCCAGAACGCCTGCGGCGCGGGGGAGAGGGGTTCCCTCCACCCGATAAGCCGCCCCCGCCACCCCCGCCACGAAAGCGCTAAACTGCGCGCGCCGGGAGTCCGTTGTCGGCGGTGAGGTTGCGGTACGTGAGCCTACGCCCGATGAGGCTCGCGACGACGTGCTGGATCTGCGCGAGCGTGTCTAGCTCGCGCAGGTTGTGACGCGCTGCGAACATATCTACGTACGCTTGCAGGTGCTTCGGCGACAGGCGGTGGTAGACGCCCTTGTGCCCTCGCTTGAGCATCGCCCAATAGGCCTCGATGCCGTTCGTGTGAATGACCTCGCCCGCGAGATAGCGTACGTACTCGGACACCGAGTGCCTAACCGTCTCATGCGGTCGCTCCGTGCCCTTGTACGCGGTTGCGTCGTCCGTGTAGAGCTTCGCGTCCGGGCGCGCGTGCTCGTCCACGAAGCCTTGCAGCGTCTCGCTGTCCTGCCGGTCGATCACTCGCGCTACGACCTGATTGGTCTCGCGGTCCTTCGCCGCCACGACCGCCTGCTTGCCCTTCGGGCCGCGCCCAAGTCCCTGCTTCTTCAACTCGCGGCGCTTCTTGTTGCTCATATTGGAACGCTTGCCGCCGAAGTATGCCTCGTCTACCTCGATCGGACCCTCAAACGACATGCGCATGTCCGCGAACGCGGCCCGGATGCGGTGCAACAGGAACCACGCTGCCGGTTGCGATATGCCCAGGTCCCTGTGTAACTTCATTGAGGACACGCCTTTGAGATTCGTCATCTCTAAGTAGATCGCCCAGCCCCACACTCGCAACGGGAGCTTCGACTGTTCCATCAACGTGTTCGTTTTCAAGCTGTAATAGCTCCGGCAGTCGCGGCAGCGGTAGGGCATCGGCTTGCGGCTCTTGACGCGGTGCACGTTGGTGGACCCGCACTTCATGCATGCCATCTCGCCGGTCGGCCACGTCGCCTCCTCGAACCAGCGGATAGCTCTCTCCTCCGTGGAGAACATCTCCGCAATCTGCATCAGCGAGATGCCCTTCCTACCGCTCTTGCCAGGTGACGTGTGACGCATGTAACCCCCTGTACGTTGTGCTCTTACCGTACATACAAGTTACAAGGTTTCCGAGCGTTTGTCAAGACAGGCTTATAATTCCCTTTCGTTTTCCCGTTTGCCGGTCGTCAATCGCCTCCCCTCACACCCGCACGGTCGCCTGAAACGTCGGCGGCCGCCTCACGTTCGTTGCCTGCTCGAACGCGTACGCGAGCCGTATCAGCGTCGCCTCGCTCCAGGCGCGGCCGCAGAGCGACATCCCGATCGGGAGCCCGTGGATGAAGCCCATGGGCACCGACATGTTGGGATAGGCGGCCATGGCCGGGGGCGTCGAGCATCCGCCCCCGCCTCCGCCCGAGGCGTCCAGCGGGTCCTGCATGGCCGGAATCCCCGACGTGATGCCGACGAGAGCGTCCAGTTCGTGCTCGTCCATCGCCCGGTCGATTCCCTCGTCGCGCGAGAGCCGATGGCTCGCGGCCAGCGCGTCGATGTAGCGCTGGTCCGTCAGCGGCCCCCGCTCCTGGGAGCGTACGTGGAGCTCCTGCCCGTAGAGAGCCAGCTCCAGATCGGCATTCGCCTCGTTGTACTCGATGAGTTCGGCGAGCGACTTGATCGGCGCGTCGGGGCCGAGCGATGCGAGATAGGCGTTCAGATCCGCCTTGAACTCGTGGTACAGCACCTCCATCTCGTACTCGTTGCCGAAGCGCAGCTCCCCGGGGAGCGTGACCGGATCGACCACCGTCGCGCCCTCCGCGCGCATGACGTCGAGCGCCTCCTCGAACAGGGCGTCGACGCGGCTGTCGAAGCCGGCATACTCGCGCAGCACGCCGACCCGGGCGCCGCTGAGGCCGGCGGGGTCCAGCGCGCCGGTGTAGTCGGTGAGGAAGTTGCCCGCGCTCGCGGCGGTGAGCGGGTCGCGCGGATCGACGCCGACCATCGTCCCCAGCATGATCGTTGCGTCGCGCACGGTGCGCGCCATCGGGCCGGTGCTGTCCTGGCTGTGCGCGATGGGGATGACGCCGCCCCGGCTGTGCAGGCCGATGGTGGGCTTGATGCCGACCAGGCAGTTGCGCGAAGACGGGCCGACGATGGAGCCGTCGGTCTCGGAGCCGATCGTCGCGACCGCCAGGTTGGCCGCCGCGCCCGCTC
>JAPPDQ010000249.1 GCA_028875495.1 Chloroflexota bacterium | reverse complement strand
CGAGGGAGGCAGGACGGCTCGTGGTCTGCCTTGCGGTCGAGGCTGTTCCCGGCTGGCCGGATGACGGCGCAACGCGAGGCGTCGCGGTGGGTTCAGTGGAGGTAGCGTCGCTCCCGCAAGAAGCCCATACGGCTGCGGCCGCGAGCACCAGGAGCAGGGCAAGAAACTTTGAAAGTGGAGGCGTAATCGTCATGGTTCGGCAGTGTCTCGGTTCGGGGCTTGCCCCTTCGGTTCCATAGCTCGGACGAGGCTCGCGAACCTAAGGTGTATCTGTAGTATCACAACGCAATGCGACGGGAATAGGTTAGGAAGTGTCGTGGGAAGTGCGTGTTCGGACAGCCGAAATTGTAGCACCGGGAATTGAGAGGGGTCAATTTGCCTACGGGGCATGAAGCGATGAAATCGTGGTTCGCCAGTGCTATGATGCGGCTATCGGGACAGTGGATTGAGAGACGATCAGCCCAGTTCCTATAGAGTCTGAGGCGGTGGACGTGGCGCTTGAACGTCAATGTGCTACACTACCGCTCCACATAAGGAAGATACCGGAAAATGAAGATGGGGCGGGTAGACGAATGTATCTGCCAACTTGAAAAGGATTTAGCAGCAACGAGGAGGGATGATTTCATGAAGATGTATATAGGAGGAGAGTGGGTAGACCGGGACAGCAAGATCGACGTGATTAACCCTTATAACGGCTCGGTGATCGACACTGTGCCGAGCGGGAGCTTCGATGATCTGGAAACGGCTATGGCCAGTGCAGTGCGCGGGGCGGAAGTGATGCGAAACATGCCGGGTTACCGGCGTTTCGAGATCCTGCGGCGCGCGGCTGACATCATGGCGGAGCGCCAGGACGAGCTGGGGCGGACGATCTCGATGGAAGAAGGGAAGATCATCGGCGAGGGCGTCGCCGAGGCTGAGCGGGCGAAGCAGACGATCGAGCTTTCGGGCGAGGAGGCCAAGCGACTGTACGGAGAGACGATTCCGCTTGACGGGGCGACGAACTGGACGGGACAGTACGGATTCACGATGCGTGTCCCCGTGGGGGTCGTCGCAGCGATCAGCCCGTTTAACTTCCCGCTGAACCTCGTGGCGCACAAAGTGGGCCCGGCGCTGGCAGCAGGGAACTCGGTCATCATCAAGCCCGCGACCGACACGCCCCTTTCGGCGCTGAAGCTCACGGAGATTCTCCTAGAGGCAGGCGCTCCCGCCGAGTCGATACAGTGCATAACGGGTTCAGGCAGCAGAATCGGCGACCCACTTGTGGCCGATCCGCGCGTGCGGAAAGTCACGTTTACCGGCAGCCGCGACGTGGGCGAGCGCATCTGCAAGACGGCGGGGCTGAAGAAGGTGACGATGGAGCTCGGCTCCAACTCGCCGCTGATCGTAATGAGCGACGCGGACATGGACAAGGTCATCGCGGGCACGGTGTCGAGCGGCTTTTCCAACGCCGGACAGGTGTGCATCTCGGCACAGCGGGTGATGGCGAGCAGCGACATCTACGGGGACTTCGTAGACGCACTCACCGAGGGAGTGCAGGGGCTGACGACCGGAGACCAGCTCGACGCGTCGATCAAGATGGGGCCCATGGTGCGAAGCGAGGATGCGGTAAGGGTCAACTCGTGGATCCAGGAGGCGGTCGGCGCGGGTGCTCGAACGACGACGGGCGGTGAGTACGAGGGTGCGCTACACGAGCCGACGGTGGTGGTGGACGTGAAGCCCGATATGCGGATATCGCGCGACGAGATATTTGGGCCCGCGGTCGCGGTCTCGTCTTTCGACGACATCGACGAGGCCATCGCTTCGGCCAACGACACGATCTACGGACTGAGCGCGGCAATCTTCACGCAGAACGTGGATTGGGCGATGCAGTACGCCAAGCAGGTGCATTCGGGGAACATCCAGATCAATGCAGGCCCTCAGTGGCGCGCGGACCTCATGCCCTACGGCGGGCTGAAGGACAGCGGCATGGGCAAGGAGGGGCCGAAGTACGCGGTGGAGGAGATGACGGAAACGAAGATGGTCATCTTCCATCCGTAGTGAGTGTTAGCCACACTCACGTCGTTTGCTGACGCCTCTGCGCTAGGCGAAGAACTCGTCTGTTAACTCCTAGATGCACCGGCCCTTCACGGCCTGACGACCAACTGAAGCTGGTCGCCGGGGGTGTAGAGTGACTCGAAGGCCGACTGGATGTCTTCCAGGGGCACGAAGTCAGATTCCCGGAGCATCGGATCTACGAGGATCTTGCGGGTCTGCATGAGCTTGAGAACGGTATGCCAGTCCGCGGGCTCGTGGCCGAAGATGGTCTGGATGTTGATGTGACGGGCCATCCAGTCGGCCGGTTCGAGGGGCAGAGGCTCCCAGGGCACGGCTATCAGGACAACCTGGCCCCTCGGACGCACCATGTTCGCGGCCTGATCGAGAGTGCCCTTGATGCCTGCGCAGTCGAAAACGACGTGGACTCCCGCGCCGCCGGTCATGTCCTCGGCAGCCTTGACGGGATCGTCTCGTGTAGGGTCGATGACGATGTCCGCGTCCAGGGCCTCGGCGGCGGCGCGCCTGGTAGGGGAGGGTTCCGAGACGAGGATACTCGTTGCGCCTGCAGCGCGGGCGGCTTGGATGGTGAATAGTCCGATGGGGCCTGCGCCGATCACGCTTACCGTATCGCCCAGCCTCAGCTGCGACAGCCTCACGGCGTGAACGGCCACCGCGGCTGGTTCGCACAGGGCGGCGGACTCATAGGACACGCCGTCCGGGATGGGGATGGGCTCCCACTCCTCCATGATGACGTACTCGGCATAGGCGCGCATCCTGTCGGGGTCGAAGCCGTGCAACCGGTAGTTGTAGCGTGGATCGAGGTCCCATCCTTTCCCCTTGCCGGGCGGGGGGTTGCCGCCGCCTCCGACGACGCGGTCACCCACCTGCCATCCGGTTATGTCACTCCCGACTTTCACGACCTTGCCGCTGTATTCGTGGCCTAGCACCGTCCCCGGCGGCGCGACATCGTACATGACGGCATGGACATCGGTGCCGCAGATGGCGCAGCAGGCCACCTCGACGAGCACCTCGTTCGGCCCGACCTCTGGGACCGGGACGTCGCGGACATCCAGCTTGCTGTTGCCTGTGTAGACGGCTGCTCGCATGGTTTCACCTCTCGGCCAATTCTATGTTCGTCGTCGATATGGGTCAAATTGGCGAATGTCCTTGACTCTCAGGCGGGTGAAATCCATAATAACCCCATAATCTTTCCTTAGGAGGAGTTCAATGGACATTAGGCACATCATCAATCCGTCCTTTTCGTGTGGGCATCGTACCGCAGGCAAGCTTGGAGGCGACCGCCGGAAGATCCCCATACCCGTAGGAGACGACTGTACATGCACTCAAACATAGAGACAACAATAGACCGATTTCTTGCCGAGGTGGTCGAACGTGGAATCGTCACCGACTTGGAGCCGCTGCGGACGCGGATCGTCAGCGTAGAGCCGAGACCAGTGACCACTGAACCGGCAACCATAGAGCGCGTCGACCTGACGCCTGAGGACAGCGAAGAAGAGGCAGACAAGATCGACGACGAGGTAATTTGATAAACACGGGCGCTTGAGCAACGTTCAACTTCGTTCCACGACGCCCTGAAAGAGAATTCTTAGAAAGGAGGTTTTTGGATATGACGACCGAACTACAGGGCAACGGAACAACCACAGAGGAGGTGGCGGGCAAACGTCACCGCCTGCAGATCGACTTTTCGCCGGAGGCGCACGAGCGGCTCATGCGGATACGCGAGCGTTCGGAGGCGGCTACCAATGCGGAGGTGGTGCGCAACGCGCTGCGGCTGTATGACTGGTTTCTCGATCAGCGAGCACGGAATTCCCGGCTGCAGCTGGTTGAAGGAGATACCGTTAAGGAGATCGAGGTACTCTTCTGAGAGAATCTTGTGCGACTCGCTTTGCCATCGTTGGTACCGGACAGGTGATACGGCAACCTTGACCGTGCGGGGTTGCGAGGCTATGGTACGCGCCACCCTAACTTGGAGTCCTGCGTGAGCCATGTCGTCTGCTGAACTCAGATATGAACCCATCCCCGTTGAGAAGGTCCGTGAGGCGGTGGAGCGCATCAAAGGCGCGGTGGTTCGGACGCCACTCGTTCGACTGAACGTTCATGATGCCCCGGCTGAAATCTATCTGAAGCTGGAGAACCTCCAGCCCATTGGGTCGTTTAAGCTCCGGGGGGCGGCCAACAAGATGGCGCAGATTGCTCCCGAGGAGCTGTCGGACGGGGTGTGGACGTGCAGCGCGGGGAACATGGCGCAGGGCGTGGCTTGGAACGCGAGGAGAATGGGGGCGCCGTGCGCGGTCGTGGTGCCGGATGTGGCGCCGGACGCCAAGCTGAACGCGATTCGCCGGCTTGGCGCGCGCTATCACAAGGTGCCGTTCTCGGAGTTCGTTGAGACGTTCGAGACGCGGAGCCACCCGGAGATGTCGGGGATGATGGTGCATCCGTTCAGCGACCCTGAGGTTATGGCGGGGAACGCGACCATCGGCCTTGAGATCCTCGAAGACCTGCCGGACGTGGACGCCGTGGTCATTGCCTATGCGGGCGGAGGACTCTCATGCGGTATCGCCTCGGTGATTCGCGCGCTGAGGCCCGAAGTCAAGCTGTACGCGGCTGAGGTCTCGACCGGCGCGCCGTTTGCGGCATCCTTGGCGAACGGGAGTCCCGTCGTTATCGACTATGAGCCGACCTTCGTGGACGGCATTGGCGCTCCTCGTGTCTTCAATGAGATGTTCGAGCTAGCGTCGAGCCTGCTGGACGGGTCGCTGGTATCGACGCCGGAGGAGATTGCGGAGGCGGTGCGGCTGATCGCGGATGGGAACCACGTCATTGCGGAGGGAGCGGGCGCGGCGTCCGTGGCCGGAGCGCTGGCAGGCAAGGCGGGAACGGGCAAGGTGGCGTGCATCGTGTCAGGCGGGAACATCGACGGCAGCAAGCTGGTGAAGATACTGCAGGGGGGAGTGCCGTAGGGGGATTTGACGGCGGTGGCCCCGAAAATGCGGTGATTCAGATCTCGTGCCCTTGGGCGGTTAGTACGACCATTTCCAGGATTTCATGACTGGAAACCGACCCGATCAACTCTCCGGTTTCTTTGTCCGCCACGGGCAGCACGGTGAGTGAATTTTCCGTCATTCGCTGCAGGGCATCCTCGACCATTTCGTCGGCGTAGGCAAACGGCGTGTTGTGGCGCAACACCCTGCCAAGGGGAGTGTGTTCCCACTCGCTGCGTGGGAGGTAGCGCAGCATACTCAGTGACACTATTCCTGCCAATTTGCCCTGGTCAACAACCACGTAGTCGTGCTGCTCCGGCAGGAGCCAGGTTTCCGTGAAGGCCCTGACTGTCAGGGACTGTTCCGGGTAGCTTCGCGAACGGTCCAAGATGTCCTGCACCCTGATATCTTCCAAGGCAAAGCGGACAAGTGACGGCGGGACGCGCCCCTGCGGAGTAACGGCATCGGTGTGTTTGAGCCTTTTGAGCGCGAGACTGATACCCATAGGCGTCAGCAGGATGTAACCGATCATTATGAGCACCAACAAGGAGAAAACTCCCTTGTCGATGGCCTCGGTGTGGAGGAGTAAGAGAAGGAGCGCAATTTCCGCCACCCCCTTGGCCATCAGACCGGTGGCTATGGCGAAGGGAGCGTCGAGGCGGGTGATGTATGCGCTAATAAACGACCCGGCAAATTTTCCGGCCAGAGGCACGAGGGTGAGGGCCAGAATGGTCTCCGGCGGCAATTTCAGGAATTCAAAGCTCAGATGCAAACCTGCGGAGGCGAAGAACAGGGGAACAAAGAACCCCTCGGCGGCACCTTTCATTCCAGGCATAATGTCCCGCCTCACCTGATAGGGCAGCATTGACAGAGCCGCGCCGAAGAGCAGGGCTCCGAGGGAGCCGTGAAGCCCTGCCTGTTCAGCTCCAACAACCACCAGGAATAGACCTCCCAGCAGCAACCCGAATGAAAGCTGCGGCACCTGCATAAAGTGATGCAGCACGACAATTATCTTGGGAAGTATTTTGGTGGAAAATATCCAGGTCAGTATGGTGAAGCCTACGATTTGTCCGATGACGGTCAACACGCTGAGCAGGTCTAAAGCGTGGCCGATACTCCCCGCGTAAAAGTGTTCGCTGAGAGCGAACCCCACTACAAACAGCGCAATCAGCTCGGCGATGACTACGGCAGTGAAGATCTCAACGCCCACGGGCTCCTTCAGGCGTCCTTCGTCGATCAGCACCTTGGCGACTACGCCCAGACTGGAAAGCGACAAGACTCCGGCCAATCCCAAGGCTTGGGTGAAGTCGAGATCCAACTGCAAGTCGAAGAATGTATCGGTGGTGACCGCGAGGGACACCAAGAGCGATATGGTCACGGACAATACGGCAGCCAGGAAGAGGCGGCCTCGCATCGCTGCCAAGAAGCCCCTAATATCCAGTTCCTCCAAGCCGATGAGGAAGAAGAATATGAAGATGCCGATGCTCAGGATAATCTCGACTTGGGAACTCGACTCCACCAGTCCGGTCACGGGGCCGAGGATAACCCCCGTAGTTGCGTAGGCGATGATCGAGTTCAGGCCGAACCGCTTGAATATGCCCTCCAGCAGCTTGGCGACAACGATGAGCAGACCCACCGCGAAAAGGGCTTCATGGAGTTCCAATCCGCAATGTCCTCCCTAGCAGGCTGCGTTGTTTGAGAGCGCTGCCAAATGGAGAGGCAACAAACAGATAGCCGTTTGTAAGCCTCTAAATGCATCGTGGGTTTCTTGGGGCTGGTTGCAATGGGACTACAACCGACAGCGGTGGGAGCACCGCCTAGACGTCCGCGCCATTATGCAAATACCCCCATGGAGTGTCAAGGTGATGCCATCGTCCGTAAGTGTTCAGAGTTGATGAGCTGAACACTCTGTCCCGTGTGGATACCCGCTTTCGCGGGTATGACGGTGGTTATGTGTGTCGAGCACGCTCACGAAGACGGAACAGTTACTGCTACCCCGCGAAAGGGTAGTGCTGACTCCGAAGAATCAAAGGAGAATCTCGATTAAAGGGTGTTTGCGGAGGTACTCACATCTGTTCGGCCTGAGCCTGTCGAAGGGCGGTTCATGGTTCGACAAGCTCACCACGAACGATTTATGCAGACTGTGCAAACACTCCCTTAACCCTGTGGGATATCTGAAAACAACCTAACGAGAGGTCTTGTGCCTGCGGGTGTCCGCGCCATAGAATGATCCCGCTGTGCCACATTCCAGACCGCAATCCGTCGTCGTGATCGGGGCCGGGGTAACCGGCCTGAGCGCTGCGTTCCACCTTGTCGAAAAGGGCGTTGAGCGTGTCGTAATGGTGGCCAAGGGCAGCGTGGGCGGCGGCTCC
>JAPPDQ010000126.1 GCA_028875495.1 Chloroflexota bacterium | reverse complement strand
CCCTAGCGAGGCGCATCCCGGAAGGGCACAGCTATGTCACGGGCGGGCGATGGCTCAATCCCGTCGGGGCGTATGCCGAGTTGCGGGGCGTGGAGCTAGCGGGACGGACGCTGGGCATCGTGGGACTAGGGGTTATCGGTCGACGATTGGCGGAGATGGCGGGGGCGATCGGCATGAATTGCATAGCGTTCGATCCTTACGTAGACGTTCCACCTCCAGGCGTCTGTCTGAAGGACCTGAACGAGGTGCTGACAGACTCTGACTTCGTGACGATTCACGCGCCGCTGACGGGCGAGACCGAGGGACTGATCGACTCACGCAGACTGTCGCTGATGAAACCAGAGGCATACTTAGTGAACCTTTCTGATGCGAGAATCGTGGACAGGGGCGGCCTCGTCAAGGCGCTCAAGAGTAGGGCGATTGCGGGGGCAGCCCTGGATGTTTTCGAGACTCATCCTATCGCTCCCGATCACCCGCTATTGAGGCTGGACAACGTGATTCTGACGCCGCATGTGGGAGGCGCGACCGAGGAGACGATCGAGCGGTACTCCGGGATGATGGTTGACGATATTCTTCGATTTCTGGACGGCGAAAGGCCGTTGAACCTCGTGAACCCCGACGTTTGGGAGGAGCAGTGAGCGACAGGTACGTCGTCGTAGTGGACGCGGGCTCGACACGGATTCGCTGCCTCGTGTTCGACTCGAATGGCGATGTGGCAGCAGAGCGGTCGGTTCCTTGGAGCTATGTCGAGACCGGGGAGCTATCGCCGTATGTGCGGGAGCTGGATGCGGACGGCGTTTGGGAATCGACGGCGCAGATGATCGCGGAGTGTGTCGGCGACGTCAAAGTTGATGCTCACCGGATAGCAGCCATCACGGTTACGAGTCAGCGGCAGGGCGTGGTGTTTCTCGACCGGGAAGGCGCTGTTCTGTACGCGGGGCCGAACACGGACCTTCGGGCGGTGTTCGAGGGTGCAGCCATCGATGACGCTATGGGTGAGCACATCTTCGAGGTCACGGGCAGGCTCCCATCCTTCTTGTTCACAGCGGCCAAGCTTCGCTGGTTCATGCAGCACAGGAGGGATATCTACGACAGGATTGACTGCGTGGCCACGCTGGCGGACTGGCTGCGGTGGAAGCTGTCGGGGGAGCTTGTCAGCGAGGCAACACTGGCAGCAGAGGCCGGGCTTCTCGATATACGCGAGCGGCGATGGTGCGAGGAGCTATTTGAGGAACTCGGGATACCGACTCCTATCGGCGTTCCCATTGAGAAGGCGGGAACGGCAATTGGGAGTGTTCGACGAGAAGTCGCGGACAACATCGGGCTTCCCGGGGGCGTTCCGGTCGTCGTATCGGGCGCGGACACGCAGTGCGGGCTTCTTGGACTCGGAGTGAGCCACGTGGGGCAGGTGGGGACTATTGCGGGATGGAGCGTACCGGTGCTCATGGTCACTGACACGCCCGTGTACGACGAGGGACGACGTATCTGGACGGGCTGTCACGTAGATGAGGGGCTTTGGAGCCTGGAGAGCACATGCGGCGATGCGGGGAACTCGTACCGTTGGCTTGTAGACACGATGTGGGCGGGAGAGACCGGGCCGTTTGAGGCCATGGACTCGGCTGCCGGCGACATCCCGGCGGGATCGGAGGGCGTCATGGCATTCCTGGGGGCGTCCCGGATGGACATGAGCAAAATCGGTCTGCAGGCCGGAGGCTTCATTTTCCCGGCGCCGTTGACGTTCAGTGACATTGGACGGGGACATCTGACGAGGGCGGCGCTGGAGTCGATAGCGTTTGCGGTGCGGTCGAATCTTGAGCAGTTGGAGTACGTGAGCGGCGTTTCCACGTCCAAAGTAGCGGTCGGAGGCGGTATGATTGCCACGTCGTCGTGGGTGGAGATGCTGCCGAACGTGCTGGGACGTTCGGTTGAGGTGGCCTCGGCTCCGAACGTCACGGCGGCGGGAGGATATGTGACGGCGATGTCGGCATTGGACGGCCATGAATCGCTCCTCGATTTGGCGGAGGCGAGTGCGGTGACGAGTACATTGGAGCCGAGTCCTCTTGATTCGGCGGAGTATGACGATCACTATCAGCGCTGGACAGAAATGGCGAAGCACCTGGAAGCGGCGGGTGTTTAGGACTGCGCTATGAGCATAGACGCAGCCAAGAATCAGGTAGCCGAGGTCGCCAGAAAGATGGCGGAACTCGATCTCGTCTCAGGAACGAGCGGGAACGTGAGCGCGCGGCTTGCGGACGGTCTCATGGCGATCACTCCGATGGGCAAGAGCTGCGAGGGAATGTCAGCGGACGACATCGTCGTCGTGGACGGCGAACTGGACCCCGTGGAGGGGGAGTTGATGCCGTCGTCCGAGTCGCTGCTGCATGTCGCCATCTACGCGGCGCGGGAGGACGTAGGGGGGATCGTGCATACACATGCGGTGTACTCGAGCGCGGTCGCGGCGGTTGGGATGACGATACCGCCGATTGTTGACGAGATGGTAGTTACGCTGGGGGGAGAGGTGCGGGTGTCGGAGAACGGGCCACCGGCCTCGAAAGCGGTGGCGGAGCGGGTATGCGAGACCCTCGGGAATCGTGATGCGGCACTGATCCGCAATCATGGGGCCGTCGCGGTGGGGGCAGACGCCGAAACCGCGCTGGCGGCCTCCGTACTCACCGAGCGGGCCGCCCAGATATTCGTGCTGTCGTCCGTTATCGGGCGTCCCACTACCCTTCCCGACGAGGTGGTGGCGTCCGAGGCCGCCATATTCGAGATGCGGAGGGCTGCCCGCCGCGAGAAAATGCGCTAGACTCATATTCACCGACTTCACGATATCGAGGACTGGCACATGATTTCCGTACCCGGCTTTCTTCTTCGTCGACTGTATGTGGATGGCAGCTTGAAGAACGCGACAGGAGGTTTCGAGTTCGAACTCAGGAACAGCCTGGGATCAGGTTACTCCCAGAAGGTGTGGCCGTTGAAAGTGGACAGAGATGAGCTCCAAGCCACAAGGAGCTATTTCATCGTCGACGGCAAGGAGACTCCTTTCAGCGACGTTTCTCCCGACAACACGTTTTCCCTGGAAGTCAACAAGACGATAACCATTTGGACCGACGGCGTAGCTCTGGAACCGGGAGTGCACACGATTGAGATGGGGTTCGACGTTCCGGGGATTGGCACGATGAGGTTCGACTTCACCGACGAAGTTGGGGATGAGTGAGAAATCGCGCCGCATCGCGGTAACCGGAGCATCGGGGTACGTCGGGACGGTGCTGATTCGTGAGCTCGTGGAGCGCAAGGACGTTGACGGCATCCTCGCAATCGACGTGCGGGAGCCGCGTCAGGACCTGGGAGGCAAGGTCTCATTCGTGCGGCAGGACGTGTCCGAGCCGTTTCCCGGGCTGTTCGCAGAGCATGAGATAGACACGGTCGTGCATCTGGCATACCTGCTGCGTCAGGGGCGGAATCGCGAGGCGAACCGCCGCGTCAACGTAGGCGGGACTCGCAACACCATCGAAGCGTGCCGTCGCGGCGATGTTGAGCGGATAGTCTATCTGAGCAGCACAAGCGTCTACGGCGCGCACCCGGACAATCCGCAAGCGCTGACCGAGCAGATGCCCGCCCGTCCGGTGGCGGATTTCCAGTACAGCGAAGATAAGCTGGCATCGGAGGGGCTGCTCGACGAGTACGCCTCGGAGACAACCGGAGCCGGAGTGTGCATCCTGAGGTGCTGTCCGGTTATGGGGGCGAACGCGGACAATTTCATCGCTAACGCGTTCGATAAACCATTTCTCGTGGCCGTCTCAGGCGCGAGTCCGCCGATGCAGCTCATCCACGAAGAGGACATGGTCCGCTGTATGACGTTGGCGACGATGGGGGACGCCGAGGGCTTTTATAACCTGGCCGGGGGAGGTTCGATAAGCTGGGACGAGATGGCCGGCGCGCGCGGAAGGCGGGTCGTCTCTCTACCGGCGTGGCTACTCTACCCTCTCACACAACTCACGTGGTCGCTCAGGCTGCAGTCGGACTCGCCGGCGATGGGTCTCGACATGATCCGATACCCGTGGTCTGCGAGCACGGAGAAGATCGAGCGAGAGATGGGGTTCAGGCCGAGATACTCGTCTAAGGACGCTTGGGACGCTTACGTGGAGAGACGTAGGTGAGCCGAGACGTGCTACACGAACCATTGGTCGCACCTGCAGCATTAGGGAGACTGGGTTCGATGTTCCCAGCTTTATAGGATCGCCATGAACTGCAACAATTACAGGGGCAGAGTGGTACCTCCTGAACCTACGCCTTTGCGCGCCGGCGGATGAGCCGTGTCGGCGTGTCGGCGATAAAGCCGGAAAGATTCAGCGCCGTGTGGATGAGTCCGATGTGCGAGTACGCCTGCGGAAAGTTGCCCAATTGTCGGTTCGTCGAGGGATCGTACATCTCAGCGAATAGGTCGAGGTGGTTGGAGCACCGCGTGATCGTCTCATGGAATAGGTCGAAGGCCCTGTCAGTCTGTCCCGTGTAGATCAAGTTGCCCAGCAGCCAGAAGCTCAGCAGGGTAAAGGTGCCCTCCGGCTGTGCTTCGAGACCGTCGTCCGTCTCTTCCGGGATGTAGCGCCATACCAGCGGCCCTTCGGCCAGTTCCCGCTCGATGGCGTCGACGTTCTGCCGGACCCGCGGGTCTTCGCGAGGGATGAATCCGAAGAAGGGGATGGCAAGGTTGGAGGCGTCCAGGGCGTGGCTTTCGTACCGCTGCCGGAACGCCTGTTTCTTCTCGCTCCATCCGAGGTCGAGCACCTCCGTCTTGATGTCGAACGCAATCTGAGTCCAGCGCCGGTAGTGCCTGCGTTGCTCAACTGCCGCCGCGATGTAGGCAGCCGTGTTCAGAGCGGCCCAGCACAGTACTTTCGAGTAGACGAAGTGCTGTTCCTCTCCACGCACCTCCCAAACGCCGCGGTCACGGCGTCGCCAGTTCTCGATGACCATTTCGGCCAACGAGCAGACCAGTTCCCACGCCTCCTCTGGTATTTCACCCTCCAACACCAGCAGCGAGTGGATCGACGCGATGACTTCGCCATATATGTCAAGCTGCAGGTGATCGGCGGCGGCGTTGCCAATGCGCACAGGCCGGGAATCCTCATAGCCTCGTAAGTGATCGAGGATCTCTTCCTCGAGTGACGACGACTTGGTAATCCCGTAGAGGATGCGTGGGTTATGGTGATTCAACTGGCACTGCTCCAGCAGCCAATGGATGTAGTGGTCCGCTCCGTATACGTCTCCGAGCCGGTAGAGGGCGTCCACTGTGAAGCTCGTATCGCGCAGCCACGAATAGCGGTAGTCCCAGTTCCGGGACCCGCCGATCGTCTCCGGCAGGCTCGTAGTCGGTGCGGCGACAATGGCCCCGGTGCCTCGGTACATCATCAGGTGCAGCACCAGAAATGAACGCACCACCTGCTCACGCCACAGACCCTCGTAATGCATCCCAGCGACGAGGTCCTTCCAGTATCTCCGTGTCAGCTCAAGTTTTTCCTGCGTGCGGTACCGCTCAAGATTTGGCGATCTTCCGCTACCGTACGCCAGTACAAAGACTGCAGACTCACCCTGCGACAGTGTGAACTCCCCCTTTACGGCATCGGCGCTAAACGATAGCAACGCGCTGCTTAGCAGCATCATGGTTTGTCGGCCGCCTCTGGTCTCGACCGCGATGCCGTTGCCGTCTCTTCGGATTGGGCGAAACTCCGGCACAGCGCGGGCGTAATCGTGCCGAGGCTGATAGTCACAGCGCATTTCCACGCTTCCTGCCGTGCAGGTGACGATGCGGTGAAGCTCAGGGGGCTCCGCAGGATTCGTATCGGGCTTGCCATCCTTGTCCCCATCCTGAATGGGCATGAGGTCCGTAATCTTCACGACTCCCTTGGGCGTCGTGAAGGTGGTCTCCAGGATGTTGGTATCCTGTATGTAGGCCTGATGGACACTCGTGTACCCGCCGTTGGGTTGGATACGGAACCTACCTCCGACGTCCTTGTCGAGGATGGAAGCGAAGACGCTGGGTGAGTCGAAGCGGGGCAGGCACAGCCAATCGACCGAACCATCGGTACCGACCAGGGCCGCTGAAGACATGTCGCCGACCAGCCCGTAGTGGAACATATCGCCTCCTCGACGGTAGGTGAAAGACAGTTGAACTATTCTAGCATCCAAAGCTAGGAGAACTAATCCGGGTTAGAGGTGTCGGAGTCGCAATTTGACAGATGTTGGTGCAGTGTGTAGGAAGAAGGGTGTCGGAAAGATGTACAGGCCCGAGAGAGGGGCTGTGATTTCCGAAGCGGTCGAAGTTCGAGCTTGAGAAGAGAGGTCTCCGCCAAAGATATGATTCTTCCGCCACGAGCGTTGGATGATCTCGATTTCTTCTCCCAAATCCTGAACGCCGATCGTGTTGGTCTGTTCAGCGACTTCGATGGAACTCTGACTGCCCTATTCGATGATTTTCGGGACACGGTGCTGTCTCCAGCCATTAGGGACACACTAAGCGAGCTGTCAAGGAAGGTGGAGTTAGTAGCGGTGGTGTCAGGGAGGGACGTTAGGTATCTGCGTGAGACGATTGGGTTGAAAAGTGTGACGCATGTTGGAAATCACGGGCTTGAGGAGTGGAAGGCCGGAGCAGAACAGCCGGAGTACAGGGCGCAGATCCCGGTCGGCCTCGTGGAAGAAGTCGAGAGTGGAGTTGAGGGCATAGGGGTCTCGGGGTTACTGGTGGAGAACAAGGGGCTTCGGGTGGCGGTGCACTACCGCAACGCGCCAGACCTCGCAGCGGCACGGTCTGCGGTGCTGCAAATGTTGGAGCCTTTGGCCACAAGCCGCGGTATGGGAATCAAGGAAGGCAAGATGGTCTGGGAGATCGGACCACGGGTTGAGGTGAATAAGGGCACGGCAGTGCGTCGCTTGGCGCGAGAGTATGAACTGACGGGGGCGATAGTTCTAGGGGACGACGTGACGGACTGTGACGCATTCGATGCCTTGCATGGACTGGTGAGAGAAAGAGGTCGAAAGGGCGCGGCAGTAGCCGTTATGGATGAGGAGACGCCGGAGTCCGTGCTGCGGGAAGCGGACTACTATCTGTCAGGGTTGGAGGAGGTGGAGCAGTTTTTGCGTTGGATGGCTTACGCGTCGTCCAGGGCGGAGAGGAAGCTGTAGCACCAATCGTGGGCAGTGTGGCCGCTTACGTCCTCGAAGAGGGCCTTCCAGCGACGTTGTCGCTCCGGTCTGGGCATGGTCAGGGCGCGGTAGATGGCGGAAGCCGTCTCTTGAAAGTCGTACGGGTTGACCATTAGAGCGTCATCCATAGACTCTGCGGCGCCACAAAAACGGGAAAGGACCAAGACTCCGGGATCGGAGGTCTGGGAAGCTACGAACTCCTTGGCGACCAGGTTCATACCGTCCCGGAGAGGAGTGACGAGGCAGGCGTTGGCCTCTCGGTACAGTTGGGCCAGGTCCTGCTGCGAATAGGGGCGGTGCAGAGTGTGAATGGG